>DUHG01000005.1 GCA_013330975.1 Candidatus Bathyarchaeota archaeon | reverse complement strand
TCAGAGAACTGCCTAGCTTGTGGCTCATGCGTCCTGGTGTGCCCTACCTGTTATTGTTTTGACGTCAAGGACAATCCTGATTTGACTCTTGCCAGTGGCGAGAGAATTAGAACTTGGGATGGCTGTCTTTTGGAAGATTTCGCAAAGATTGCTTCCGGCGAGAATTTCCGCCCTACGAGACCAACGAGATATAGACACAGGTATTTCAAGAAGGGAAAATACCTCTATGATCGCTTCGGCTTTATCTCTTGTGTTGGCTGTGGGAGATGCTCGTCTAATTGCCTTCCTGACATAGCAAATCCTGTCGACTTGTTTAATGACATGTATAATAAAACGATGGGGCTTGGAAAACAGGTTGGCGTTGCGGCTATGCCTGATGTCAAAATCCACACAGCAGGCGACATAGACTACGTTCCTCAACTCGCAACAATCATGAAGAAAGTAGTCATGACTCCTAATGAAACCCTTTTTGAGATAAAGCTGGACGATGGCTCCCAGCTCAATCACAAGCCTGGTCAATTTGTTGAGATTTCCGTGTTCGGAATAGGTGAAGCCCCAATCTCAATTTCGTCTTCACCAACAAAGAAGGGCTCTTTTGAGCTTTGCGTTCGGAAAGTAGGAAGTGTAACCAACAAGCTGCATGGTCTCAAAGAGGGAAATAAGGTTGGCGTAAGAGGACCCTTTGGAAATGGTTTTGACCCTGAGGCATTGAAAGGTAAGGATTTGTTGTTTATCGCAGGTGGGCTCGGAATTGCGCCTCTAAGATCTCTGTTCAATTACGTTCTGGACAAAAGGAAAGACTATGGTCGTGTTATATTGCTCTACGGTTGCAAAGAGCCTAGGGAACTGCTTTTCAGCGAAGAGATGATGAGCCTTGTTAGCAGAGATGATGTTGAGTTCAAGCCTACTGTTAACTGGTGTCCTGAAAATGAAGTATGGTCCGGCGGTATTGGGGTTATAACAACTCTGATTCCACAGGTTGATTTTGACCCTGAAAAAATCTATTGTGTAGTTTGCGGTCCACCAATAATGTACAAGTTTGTCATTGCAGATCTAAGAGGCAGAAAAGTGCCAGATGATCACATAATCGTTTCGCTTGAACGCAGAATGAAATGTGGAGTCGGAAAATGTGGACACTGCCAGATCAATGAGATTTACGTTTGCAAAGATGGCCCGGTGTTCAACTATTCAAAAATTAAGGGCGTACCGGAGGCATTGTAGATGAAACCGAAAGTTGCATTCTTTGATTTTGCAGGCTGCGAGGGAGATCAACTGCAAATTGCCAACCTTGAGGAAGACATCTTAACATTGCTTGGACTAGTCGAAATTGTAAGTTTTAGAGAAGTGATGAAAGAACACAGTGATGACTACGATATAGCATTTATCGAAGGATCGTGCACCCGACTTCAGGATGAAGACAGGCTGAAGCAAATAAGAAAAAACGCGAAACTTGTTGTGGCTATTGGGTCATGCGCTACAATCGGCGGCATCAACAGCCTGAAAAACTATAAAGATTTGGACGAGGTAAGAAGAACGGTTTATGGCGAAGATGAACGTCTTTTCGACACCTATGCTGCACGCCCTATTGACGCGGTGATTCCGGTTGATGCCTACGTTCATGGTTGCCCGATGAACAAAGAAGAGTTCCTCCAGGTGGTCAAGTCCCTGTTGCTTGGAAAGAAGCCTGACATACCCAATTATCCTGTGTGCGTTGAATGTAAAAAGAATGAGAACATATGTGCTTTTGAGAGAGGACAATACTGTGTAGGGACAGTAACCCGCGCGGGTTGCAACTCGTGCTGCGTCAATGAAGGAACTATTTGCTGGGGGTGCCGTGGATTGGTTGATAACCCGAACGAGAACAGCCACAAAGAAGTCTTGATTAAGTATGGTCAGACAGTTGACGATGCAATATCAAAGTTTAGATTGTATTTCGGTTGGCAGGAGGCAAAAAGATGAAAAATCCAAATCTGGACATAGAAGTTCACCATGTAACCAGAGTTGAAGGGCATGGCAACATCTACGTGAATGTTAAAAGAGGTATAGTTGAGAAATGCGAATGGCATGTTCCTGAAGCCCCGAGATTCTTCGAAGCCATGGTCGTTGGGCGCCAATGGAACGAGTTGCACCATATCACGTCGCGTATTTGCGGAATATGCTCTATTGGGCACACACTAGCGTCCCTTAAAGCAACTGAAGCGGCGATGGGGATACCGCTAAGTGAGCAAGACCTGAAGCTGAGAAAACTGGCATTGCATGCTGAAAACTTGCAGAGTCACATTCTTCATTTGGGCTTTCTGGTTTTGCCGGATCTCATGGGAGTCGGTTCGGTCATTCCGCTCGCTTCGTCCAATCCTGAAGAGGTCAAAATTGTACTGAGACTTCATAGAATGGCAAACGAAATGTCTAACTTGATCTGTGGAAGAACTACTCATCCGCAGCGTTTGATTCCGGGTGGATTCGCAAAGATACCGAGCATGAGAGAGTTGTCGGAGACCAGGCAGAAACTTAGAAACTGTATTCCTGAACTTCAAGCGGTTGCGGGACTTATCAAGAGTTTGGCATCAAAGCTTCCTGACTTTTCCAGAGAAACCGAGTTCATAGCATTGACAAGCCCCGATGAATATGCGCTGTACGATGGAGATCTTGGGTCAACCGACACCGGAAAAGCGCCAGTAGCTGAGTATCTTTCTTTCACCAATGAGTACATAGTGCCCACTTCAACCGCGAAGAGAGCGAAACATGCCCGAGATTCATTCATGGTAGGTGCACTGGCAAGATTCAATCTCAATTACGACAAGCTTTCCCCTTTGGCCAAGAAGACTGCAGCTTTGTTCGAATTGAAACCTGTGTGCCACAATCCGTTCATGAACAACATCGCACAGCTTGTTGAGGTCGTTCACAGCGTTGAGGATTCGATTAAGCTAATTGACGAGCTTGAAGCTGCTGGGTTAAAGAGCCAGGATGAGTATCACAATCCAGATATTAAGATCAAAGCTGGACGAGGCATCGGTGCGGTGGAAGTCCCGAGAGGCATTCTATTCCATGATTACACATACAACCAGAAAGGCATGTGCACCAAAGCAAATTGTATCATACCTACAAACCAGAACCACGCAAACATCGAGCTTGACATGAAGGCCTTGCTGCCCAAAATTCTTGAGAAAACCCCGAAAGATATCGAATTGAACTTGGAGATGTTAGTTAGAGCATACGATCCTTGCATATCCTGCTCTACCCACTATGTGACCGTGCATTTTGTATAGTCTCGTCTTCATTGCATGGTAAAATCCATATTTCTTATAGAAGCTATGCTTCCACTCTATTTTTTGCCTCTTCAGTGTCCTTTTGGGAAGTTGCACATTTCTCTTTGATTTCGGACAGATCGGTTAGATTTTTTAGTGANNAGGCTTAAGGCTCGGTAGTTGTCGGAAAGCATTATGCAATAAACTTTTTCCACACCCATTTCCTTGGCGATCTCCAGAACGTAGTCTATCATTTTTGTTCCCAAGCCATAGTTTTGCCATTTGTCACCGACAATGAACGCCATCTCGCCACTTTTCCCATCAGGTTCAATAATGAGTCTAGTTACGCCTAGCAGTTTTTTCCTCCCTTCCTCTTCAATCTCTGCTACGATAGCCACCTCACGGTCATAATCTATGTTGCAATACCGAACCCTAAGCTCGTGTTGTGTGTCCTTGAGCATTTGGAAGAATCTGTAGCGTATGGATTCCTGTGAGAAGTTTTGGAACATTTCAAGCCACATTGGTTCGTCCTCTGGCTTTATTGGCCGTAAGAGGACTTCCTGCTTGTTTCTGAGCGTCCATATTTTTTCGTATTTCTTAGGATAGGGACTAATTACAAGGTGTTGATGTGGTTCAAGTTTCCTGAATACTCTTTCCTTGTTGACTACTATTCTGGCGTCCAGTATACATGCTTCTTTTTCGTTTATTACCAATGGATTTATGTCAATTTCTTTTATTTGTGGGAAATCTATGAGAAGTTGTGAGAAAAGCAGCATCGTCTCCTCTAGGAGTTTTATGTTTGCAGGGGGTGCATTTCTGTAGCCCTTTAGAAGTTGGTATACTTTGGTTTCTTCCATCATTCGCCTTATTAGCGTTGTGTTCAATGGTGGAAGGCCGATTGAGTAGTCTTTGAACAGTTCTACGCCTACGCCGCCCATGCCAAAAAGGATCACGGGTCCAAATAGAGGATCGGTTTTTCCTCCAACTATTATTTCGTGCCCATTCTTCTCAATCATAGGCTGAACGGTTACTCCGATAATTTGAGCATCCTGATTATATGCTGTTGCTCTTTGGATCAGAACTTCGAACGCCTTTCGCACTTCACCTTCCGATTTAAGGCCCAGAATAACTCCGCCTGCGTCGCTCTTGTGGATAATCTGAGGTGAAAGAATTTTCAGAACCACGGGGAATCCCAGTTGCCGTGCATAAGCGACCGCTTCTTCTACATCGTTTGCGACTTCCGTTTTTACCACTGGGAAGTCGTAGTACTTGAGGATCTTTTTTGCTTCGTCTTCAGTCAGGACTTCGCGATTTTCTAGTGCCGCTGTTCGTAGTATCGCTGTTATTGGTCTCTTGGGAAGCGAATCGTCGACTGGAAGTTCCTCAGGGGTTTCGTATAAGAGTTCAATATTGCGTTGGTAGCTGCACATGTACATGTATGTTTTAACAGCCTGCTCAGGTGTAGAGTACGTCGGTATGTTGTTTGCATTAAGGATGTGGTTTGCCTCTTGGACAGTGCCGTTGCCTATAAATGACGTTAAGACCGTTTTTTTGTTGGGGTGCGAGTTGCTCCTCACCAGTTCAACTATTCCTTTCGCGACTTCAACTGATCCAGATAATGCTTGTTCAGTGAATATAATTAGGATGCCATCGATATTATCGTCGTCAAGGCATGCTTTTATTGCGATTTGATAGCGGTCGGCTTTGGAGTCTCCTATGACATCGATCGGGTTACCTTTACTCCAGAATGGGGGCAGGGCACCATTGAGAATATCCATTGTTTTCTGACTCAGCTTGGCGAGTTTTCCATTATGTTCGATCAGATCGTCCGTTGCCATTACGCCGGGTCCGCCAGCGTTAGTTATTATTGCCAGCCTTGGTCCTTTCGGCAACGGTTGGGTTCCCAAGACTTCTGCGGCGTTGAATAGGTCTGCTATTTCGGCGACGCGAACTACTCCTGCCCGTTTGAAGGCTGCATCATAAATGTCGTCCTCCCCTGAAAGCGAGCCTGTGTGCGATGCTGCTGCTTTTGCGCTTTCAGTGAATTTGCCTGATTTGACGACGATTATTGGTTTTGTTCTAGCAAAATGTCGAGCTGCGCTCATGAATTTGCGCGCCTCGGTGATGCCTTCTATGTACATGAGGATGCTCTTTGTTTGGGGATCACTTCCGAAATAGTCTATTAAATCCCCGAAATCTACGTCGATCATGGAGCCTACTGAGACGAAATCACTAAATCCTATGTTTTCATGGATGGCCCAGTCTAGAATTGCCGAGCCCAAAGCGCCGCTCTGTGAAAGAAACGCAATCTTGCCTGGTTTTGGCATTTTGGCTACAAATGTGGCGTTAAGATTTACAATGGGTCTGATTATTCCAACGCAGTTGGGTCCGATAACTCTTACCCCGTACTTCTTCGCGATTTCAAGGATCTTCTCCTCTAACGCTTTGCCTTCTGGACCTGTTTCTTTGAATCCTGCTGAGACGATTATGGCGCCCTTAATGCCTGCTTTGCCGCATTCCTCAATTACCTCCGGAACAGTTTTTGCAGGAGTTGCTACAATTGCCAGATCTACAGTCTCGGGGATTTTGAGCACTGTTGGGTAAGTTTTTGCGCCTAGGATCTCGGGTTTTCGTATGTTAACAAAGTAGACCTTTCCCTGAAAGCCTATTTCAGTGAGGTTTTTCACTATGGCGTGCCCGACTGATCCTTCTTGGTCGCTGGCGCCTATGATTGCGACACTCTTTGGTTTGAAGATTTTGTCAAGGTTCAAAGTACCCATTTCAGGGTCAACCTTCGTTGGCTACGCTCAACTAAGGGGGAGATTAAAAGGTTATGTATCGAAAATTTCTCTTCTAGTGAACGAGGAAAGGCTGGTTACAAAACCATTGGGCAGGTTGTTTCAGGTGGTGTTTTGTCTGGTAGACGAAACTTTTCAAATTGGTTGAATTTGAGGACCGCTATATCAGCGGGTTGGAGAAGAAAAGAGAGATTTGGACCTTTTTTAAGTTCTATTTCTTTTTCTGTGAACCGGGTCTAAGTGACCGTACGGATGCTCCTGCGCGCCACATCTCAGATGATCCCATGCCTTTGAGTTCGTCTGCGAGTTTCAGCCTATAGTCTGGTTCTTTGCTTCGTTCCAGAACTATGCGGGTTTCTTCTCCGGTTGCGACCAACTCGTATAGAGAGTCGAACAGGGGTTTAGTTACTTCTCTGAAGCGATTTCTCCATCGCAATGCGCCTATTCGTGCGGTTTCGCTGCAGTTGTTGAACATCCAATCCATGCCGTTCTCGTCGACAAGTCGTATCAGGCTTTGAGTGAACTCTTCCACGGTTTCATTGAAGGC
>DUHG01000055.1 GCA_013330975.1 Candidatus Bathyarchaeota archaeon | reverse complement strand
ATAGACGAAAACCGAAATGTACTTTTTGACTTTGGTGGGAAAACGGAAACTGTTGAAGAAGAGGTGTTAGAATCTATAATTGCTGGCTTTGAGTTTGCCTGCAAAGCAGGTCCCTTATGCGGTGAACCCATGAAACATGTGAAAGCAAATTTGATGGATTTCCAGCTGAGCGAGGATCTGGGTCTTAGAGGTTCAACAGAGATTATGCGTGGAGTAGGCAAAGCTGTTTTTGGGGCTTTTCTAACGGCTAGTCCTGTTCTGTTGGAGCCTGTTTACAAAGCAACAATTTCTGTTCCAATCGAGCTATCTAGCAAATGCCAGAGGATTGTGTCCAGTAGGCGCGGGGAAATCTCAACTTTTAAGCAGAAGAGCCAGCTTGCTTTCATTGAAGCCTTTGTCCCGGTTGCTGAGTCATCTGGTCTTTCGCAGGATTTGAGGTCGGCAACTTCAGGCAGAGCTTTCTGGCAGTCTGTTTTGGATCATTGGGAAAAGATGCCGGAAAAACTTGCTTCTACAGTGATTGGGGAAATTCGAAAGAGAAAAGGCTTGCCTTCTGGTATTCCGAAGGCAGAGACATTTCTGGAGGGGAATTAGTTTAACATTGAAGGTTGCCTTTTGAATCTGGACGTTACTCTTTGCTGCGGGCAAGTTTTTAGGTGGGAAAAAAAGGGTGANNAGTTTTGGGGATTGCGACTTGTGAGGCAGGATTCGTGGGAATGTCTCATTTCGTTTATATGTGCAACGTACAAGAGCATCGCTGCGATAAAACAGATGTTGCTCAGACTATCTGTGAAGTTTGGTGAAAAGGGATTTCTGGACGGTCATGTTTTCTCTTTCTTTCCAACCGCTGAGAAACTGGCTCAAGCTAGTCTTGCTGATCTGGAGAGTTGTGGTCTAGGCTACCGTTCCAAATATGTTCTTGAAACATCGCAGAGAATTTGCAGGGGCGAATTTGAGTTGGAAGGCTTGAGGAAGAGGCCCTACGAAGAGGCGAAGAAGGAGCTCTGCCAGCTTCCTGGTGTCGGTCCGAAGGTAGCTGACTGTGTGCTATTGTTCTCGCTTGATATGCTTGAGGCTTTTCCAGTCGATGTGCGTGTTAAAAGAATAATCTTGAGGTATTATTCAGAGCATTTTCCTGAGCCTGTTGTCAGAAGGCTCAAGAAGGAGGAATCCTTCAGCATCTCCGATTACGAGGCAATGTGCGGATTTGGAAGGAATTATTTTGGCAGATATGCTGGTTATGCTCAGGAGTATCTGTATCATTACGAGCGCATGAATTACTAGAATATAGAAAGTAGCCTTGGATCTTGCGAGGGATTTCTGAAAGTCTGACCGCAAAATTGAAAAAGGGCACTCTTCCAATAAAGGAAGCCAAAGTCTCGAGGTGTCAACTATGAAANNATGATTGATTCCTGCGCCAGAAAGTACAGGCTCCTCACGGATAAGCCCCCTGCGAAGAAAGATGATGCGGAAGCTCCTGAATAGTCTGTTAGGAATGTGATGGAGCCTCGAGCGGGCCTTGATCCCGCGGCCTGCTGCTTACGAGGCAGCCGCTCTACCGGGCTGAGCTATCGAGGCNNGGATTTGCCCGGTGGTTTCTGATGGCGAGGGCGAAAAGGCGGGTTAGCAGGCACAGCGGCGTATTGGGTGAGCGGGAGATAATTGATCTCCTAAGGAAAAGAATGGATGTTTTGCCCAGGTCATTTTTGCCTTTTGGGGATGATGTGTCTGGTGTTCCGCTGGAAGATGGGCGAGTTGCTGTTCTCAAGACTGATATGCTTGTTGGAAAGACCGATGTTCCGAGGGGGATGAGTCTTTGGCAGGCTGCCCGAAAGGCGGTTGTTATGAACGTGAGTGATTTTGCTGCGAAGGGCGTGGAGCCGCAGGCTGTGCTTATTTCTCTTGGTTTGCCCCGAGCTTTGTTATCTAAAGACATTGAGGAGATCGGGCGAGGGTTGAACTCTGGCGCGCGTGAGTATGGTGCCTACATCATCGGTGGGGATACTGGAGAAGCCTCGGATCTTATTATCGCGGCGTCTCTCTTTGGGACAGCTGAACGGAAGCGAATGATGCTTCGTAGCGGTGCCAAACTAGGGGATATTGTTGCGGTCACGGGNNTTGGCTTTGGCTGGGTCTTCGGCTGTTTCAGCATCTGTCGATTCTAGCGATGGTTTGGCTTGGGGTCTGTATGAGCTGAGTAGGATGAGCGGGGTTGGTTTCCACATAAGCAGCGTCCCCATTGCGGATGAAGTGAAGTGCTTTGCGGATTTCAATGGGCTGGACGCCTCTGAGTTGGCGCTTTATGGCGGAGAAGAATATGAGTTGATTGTCACTGTTAGAGCCAAGTTTTGGGGTGAGGCTGAAGTTGCTGTTGAACGTGTTGGGGGTCGGCTTTTGCCGATAGGCAAGGTGGTGCGTGAGACGGAGGTTGTTCTTGAATTGGATGGTAAAAAGAAGTCTATTGAGCCTCGAGGTTGGGAGCACTTCAAGAGTGGGCTCTAGTTTCCTTGTCCTGCATGTAGTTTAAGATTGTTATACATGACGCTGCAAGGTATGGATTTTTTCCCAGACTGATTTTTTCTCCATAGCGCAGAGCAAAATTCTCTGCTTTTCTTGGCAGACCCACATGGTCTCCTAGCACGAACACCGGATTTGGGTCAAATTGAACCTTGTCGATTTCTTTCCCGTCTTCTTCCAAGACGTAGATCTTGTTGCCTCGCTCTGCTTTGGTTTTCAAGAGGGACTCAAAACCCGTCTTTGTCGTGGTTATTCCTGGGTGTGGTTTTCCTCCTATGGTTTTCTTGAGGATTTTTTGCCATGTTCCTATGTCGGTGCGTACGTCGTAGAGTTCTGTTCCGTTGATTTGCAGGTGGAGTGGCGGCAAGGGTGGACCGTTCAGAATTGCATGGAATTTAACGTCTCTGCGTAAGCCATGTGAGAGGAAGATGCTTGTGACGATGCATTCGTGGACTATGTCCAGTCTTCCCGCGTCGTGTAGGTTGTTCCAGTTCGTGTCTGTTCTTCCAATGCGTGAGTATAGGATGAATTCTCTCACTTGATTCACAACGCCTGATAATTCAGTTTGGAAAAGTAGATATTGTTTAGGGTCATCCGAAGGAGATAGCTATTTTCTCTTCTTCAATAATGGATGCTACCGACCAATGGGAATAAATAAATCTGACAGTAGCTTCATAAACGAAAACAAGCGGGGCTGTCGGCTAGCTTGGTCCAGGCTTGTAGACTTGGGCTCTATAGACCCCGGTTCAAATCCGGGCAGCCCCATATCTGAAGTTGTGTTTTGTGTTGGGAAATGGTTTTGTGTAGATTGACTGTTTGAGAGATGTGAGATTAGTTGTTTTAAGTGGTTTTCGAATGTTCTACTCAAGTTGAAGCCTAACTCTCTAGATTTCTCGACTGGTTCTTTGTCGAGGTACAACACGACATTTCTTTTAGTTGTCATTGCGTTTGCCTCCGAGGGGGAAGCGAGGGAATGTTCAATGTTATATGTCTGGTGNNGAAGTCCACTGTTATATGTTTGATGGTTTTCTAATTTTTAAAATTCTAACTAAAGAAAAAAATTGAGTTTCTAAAGAAAATAATCAGTTTAGAAAATAGATTAGAAAAATCTAATTCTTCATATGATATATTTGTAAATAGACTTGAGGGAAAGAGCCCAAAATGGGAAAAGTAGAAGACTTTAGGGCTGAATCTTTGGCTTTTGCTACAAGAGTCAAGCTTGTTAAACATTATGACCAAGAAAGATGGTTTAGGGGAGCTTACTCGACTCTAAACGCGAGATTTACCATTGACGGAGGTGGTTTGTCTAAAGAAACCAAAGAAGCTTTGAAAAGGGCCTTATTTTCGTCGATAGAAAAACTCAAGACTTCTTCTCCTGATGATTATGATAAATGGTTTTACGAACTTGCTATGAGAATAACTTATAGCGATTCTAAGCTTTCATTTGGGCATGCTCAGAAGTTGATAAATATTCTTATGAAATATCATTTTGTATTTTTTTATTCTGATTTTGATGAAAGTTGGAAGAAGAGATATTCGTGGTTGGCTCCTTGTTTTGGTTATTTTCATGCACCTGTAGATAGAAAAGTCTTGCAAAATTTGTCAGACAGATATTCTGCAGAAATCCCCATTAACAAATTTAGCTGGACTAAATGGCAATGGAAAGAGAAAGGGTTGTATGAAGAGGTTCAGAGTCTTGTCCAGAAAATGGCAGAGAACAATGAAAAGTATCATAATAATAGATTGTTTTTCGAAATGAAGGAGTTATGGAAAGTTCCATTAGGGGAGATAGCACAACAGAACAGCTGTCATAGAAAGGTCGGTAAGATGAAAAGAGTTTCTGGTGAAGATAACACTAAAAGGTTCTTGGAGGAGATAATCATTGAAATTAACAGCCATGGCAACAGGACCTTCGAATTGAATGATACTGAGGGTTACTTTTCAATCGCGTTGTCTAAAGTTGCTAGAAATAAGAACGTAATTTGCTTTGTGAAGGATGAAGCTGTTCTTTCAATAAATGCACATGTAAATATTGAAAACTCCCTCTTCGAAAACCTGCCGTTTAGCAAACTGAAGAGGAGATCTGAACCTCCTCGTGGTCTGCAATTAAGATATGCGGATTGGGAGCGTTATCCACATAACTTAGAATACAACTTGAAAGAAGACAACGATATTATTCTTCAATTATGCAAAAAAGCATGTGATAACTTTCGACGTTGACGGTCTCTAATCTTTAATTGCCAGAATAGTTCTTTGCCAATCTGTCTAATAGCCCGAGGGGAAGCGAGGGAATGTTCAATG
>DUHG01000033.1 GCA_013330975.1 Candidatus Bathyarchaeota archaeon | reverse complement strand
ACTTCTGTCCTGCTCCTCTTTGTGAAAAAGCGGCTGTTGGCTGCTAGGAACCAAGTTGCACGATATAGAACTATCTGCCAAAGTGGAAACTCCTGCCAGATAGCGCGGAGCTATAGCGATGCCTGTCTAATTCGGGTAGCTCTTCCGATTTTTGATATATTCTTGGTACGGAATCAAGCGTTAAATATGAATTGCAGGCATGTGGATTCGGTGGTTAACGTGAATATTAATACTCTTGACGATCTGAAGAAAGCCCTCAAAGAAAACGGGTATTCAAACAAAGCCATAGTTGAAATAGCCAAATGGTACGCATCTAACCACCTCAATGCATAGTCACTCAATCCTCGGTTCAAATTCGCGAGTACATGGTATAATACTGGATGAGCCAGACCATTCAACAAATGTCGCCATCAGCAGTTTCTTGAAGCCAAGCCGATTTCAGCCTCTGCAAAAAATATATAATTAGCCTTTTCAGTATTGATTGAAAGCTTCGAGGAATATCGATGGGCATCCTAGGTCGAGACAGATTCAAGGAACTAATTGATGATTTCAAGTGTGTTTATCCTCACGATTACACTCTTTTGGACGGAGACGGCTACATTCTAACGGTCAAAGAGGAGACCACCGTTCACTACCTTGAACACAAGAACATAGTTTCTTACGAAGTTGTCTTCACACCACCCAACTACGTCGCTCACCTGACGGCCAAAAGCAAATACGGACGTATGGGCTTGTCCTTCTTGAACGCTGCAAAAATTCACAGCGGTTTCATCGGACGCATAGTCCTTGAACTTGTCAATCTCAGCAACGATAGAAAACCGATAACAATCAAGCGCGGAGACCCCTTCATGCACATGGAATTCATCTCCCGCGAAGGGGAACCAGCCCCATACATGGGCGAATTCCAGTTCCAATACCTTTCCGACGAAGAAGTAAAAATGTACATCCCTATCCTCAAAAAAGTATTCCCCGACTATGAGGAACTTGCAAAAACTTGGTTCAAAAACAAACGGCTGGTTTAGCGAGCACTATTTTTGAAAAACATGTATTTCCCGCCCGGTTTTGTGATGTTCAGCAATATCAACAAAACGCCTTATTTTCCTCATGTCTTCCTTTACAAAATCATATGATTCGAAAGCATCCGCGCGACCAAATGGATATGCCATCTTAAACCCGATCTCCCCTGCCTTCTCCTCAACGTGCAATGTAACTGGCTTTCCAGAACGCGTCCTCAGAAACGGCGTCACAATAACTAACCTTCCATTCTTCTTCAATATGCAATGTGCCTCCTCGAGAAAACCAAAATAGAGCGGTGATAATTTCTCGACAATTTTCTGGGCATACGACGCTGTCGGAATCTCTCGCAGGGCAGGTCCTAAATCCGGTTCCGTGACTATGCAGTCTACCTCTGACCCTATTCTGCTCTGCAACCTTAGGGCATCCCCTTTCAGCACTCTGAACTCAGCACCATCAATCTGATACTCTTTCCTTAGCCACTGAAGGTTCTCCGTCGCTGCTTCCACACACCAATTGTTGGCATCAACGCCAACCACTTGCGCTTTGGCAAGCAATGCTTCCTGAAGGATCGTGCCAACACCACAAAACGGATCCAACAAGACTTTCCCCGCATTGCATTCAGCCAAATTCACCATAATCCTAGCCAGCCGCGGTGGAATAGCGAAAATCTTTCGCTGACTCGGTTTCCCCACGTCTCTCTTTTGAAATTCAAAAGGGTTATGCACACTCGAAGTTATTGCCAACAAAGTCTGTATTCTGCCAATGCACACCAAAACCTCAGCTCTATTATCAACAAGATTCTTCTTCAGAACCTCAACATGTGTCAACTGTGGTTGCCGTCTTTCCTTGGGAAAGCCCATGAATTCTGCCTTCTTATCTTGCAACGCCACCCCCTTTTTTATCGAGCTGCCCACAAACCTTTGTATACTGGCAGCTGCAGGACGCAGGCTGTCTTTTGCGCAGTAAACGCTAACCCCGAAAAGATATTTCGATGAGACTTTCCCCAACATTCCAGAAAACAGACGGCCTGACAAGATTTGTTCTGCAATATCATTTTTGACTTTCTTGTCTGCTTGTCCGAAAGCTTTCTCAAACATCTCAGTCTGAATGACTTCTTCTATACGACCGATTTTTATGACGCCTCCAAAACTCGAAACGTCAAGAGAGACCCCATGACTATCTGTGTGAATGGCAAAAAACTCCCTCGCAAACTCGCCCACTTTAAACTGGATTTTCCTTGCTTCCAGTAATGCGATCAGTTCAGCGAGGGAGAGTTTCCAGTTTTTTCCTGGGACTACTACTTGGCTCAATTCGGAATCTTCCAGACTTTATTCAATAAAGAGGTGCGCAAGCGCATAATTAGTTTGTCTTTGTTCTCTCTTGCGCACTTATTGGGAAACCAGTCATCCAGCGCTCTCTGGGAAAGTTACAAATCGTTTAAATAGCGCTTAGGGGGTAACCTAAAAAAGGGACCTTGCATGCATGCACGTAATTACAGGCCCGTGAGAGGGCAAGCTTATACGCGGAAACAGTACACGAAAGGTTTTCCGCCTCCCAAAATAGTTAAGTTCACAATGGGCGACACCAAAGCCTCTTTTGACTATGAAGCCAGGCTAATTGCTTTGAAAAGAGCCCAAATCCGTCATAGCGCTTTGGAAGCAGCGCGCGTTGCGACAAACCGTGTCCTGATGGACAAACTTGTGAACGAATATTTGATGTTGGTGCATCCTTATCCTCACGTTATTCTTCGAGAGAACAAAATGATCTTTGGCGCTCACGCTGACCGCCTCCAACAAGGAATGCGCCGGTCTTTCGGAAAACCAATAGGTACCGCAGCCCGAATTGAGCCAGACGCGCTAATTATGACCGTGAGAGTGAAAGCCGGCGCGGTTGAGACTGCGAAGGAATCCCTCAAGCGAGGAAGCGCGAAACTTCCCATCCCCTGCAGAGTGGTTGTCGAAAAGATTCAATCTCCAGACATGACCAACGAGGCGGAGATGGAGACGGATTGAGCTCAAAGAAAGATCTGGTTCTATGGTTTGAGAATCTAAGAAACACTGACGTGCCCATTGTCGGGGGCAAAAACGCCAGCCTAGGCGAAATGATTAACGCTGGACTCCCGGTACCCCCGGGATTTGCTGTAACGGCATATTCTTATGAAAAGTTTATCGAGGAGACCCGAATCGCCTCGAAGATCTACTTAGTAATTGATGAGACCGTTACAGACCCCAATGATCCAAAACAATACGATGCTGCCTCAAAGAAAATTCGTGAACTCATCGAAAAGACACCTATGCCAAAGGAAATTGAAACCGCAGTAAAAGCAGCCTACAAAGAACTCTGCAAAAGGCTCAACCTAAAGGATGCTTTCGTTGCCGTAAGATCGAGTGCCACGGCAGAAGACCTTCCAGATGCTTCTTTCGCTGGGCAACAAGAGACGTACTTGAATATCAAAGGCGCAGATGATCTTGCAGGGGCAGTTGTGAAGTGTTGGTCAAGTCTTTTCACTCCCCGCGCAATCTTTTATCGAAACGAGAAGGGGTTCGCCCACGAGAAAGTTTTCATCAGTGTCGGCGTTCAGAAAATGGTAAATTCTAGAGCCGCTGGAGTCATGTTCACAATTAATCCTGTAACGGGTAATAATGATGAGATTGTTATCGAAGGCAACTACGGTTTGGGCGAGTCAGTTGTTTCAGGCGCCGTTAACCCAGATGACTTCGTAGTTGATAAAAATACGATGAAAATTACTTCGCGGCGAATAGCCAAAAAGACAATTCAGTACGTTCGCGACCAAGAAACGGGTAAAACGGTTCATATGGATGTGCCCGAAGATAAGCAAAAAGAGACATGTCTAAGTGATGAAGAAATTATCAAGCTTGCCGAGTTGGCGAAGCTGATTGAGAACCACTATGGCAAAGCTATGGATATAGAGTGGGCGATTGACAAAGACTTATCTTTTCCAATGAACATGTTCCTCGTTCAAGCTCGTCCCGAGACCGTGTGGGGTGGTAAACCAATGGAAACGCCAATTGGAAGTGAAGAAGGTAGATCAAAAGATGAACTTAAAGTTGCGGCGAAAGGGCAATCAGCGGGCAAGAGAGGCTACGGTATAGGCATAGCAAAGATCGTATTTTCTCCCGATGAAGCTTCAAAGTTGATGAACAAGGGAGATATCCTCGTAACCGACATGACTAATCCTGACTTTGTCCCGTTCATGAAAATCGCCAGTGCAATAGTCACCAATAAAGGTGGCGTAACTTCCCACGCGGCAATCGTGAGTCGTGAGCTTGGTATACCCTGCATCGTTGGAACTGAAACAGCTACGAAAGTGATGGAAACGGGGAAACAGTACACGGTTGATTCAAGGAACGGAATAGTTTACGAAGGAGTTTTGGCTGAAGCGGCTAAACCAATAGCTTCAAAGGGCGCTACTGTAGCAGGCGAAATACGTGTAATTGAGTCTGTTCCCGTTACGGCTACGAAAATTTACATGAATTTGGGTGTTCCCGACAAAATAAATGACTACTTGGATCTGCCTTTCGAAGGCATTGGTCTTATGCGCACCGAATTCATCTTGGCGAGCTACATAGGCGAGCACCCGATGCATTTCGTTGACACGGGCGATAGCCAGAAATTTGTTGACAAATTGGCAGAAGGTGTCGCTACTGTTGCCCGTGCAATCCAGCCTAGACCCGTGGTTGTGCGCCTGAGCGATTTCAAAACCAATGAGTACAGAGAACTGAAGGGTGGCGACAAGTATGAAATTGTCGAAGAAAATCCAATGCTTGGCTGGAGAGGATGCAGCCGATACATCAGCAACTGGTATCAGGCAGCTTTCAGGCTTGAGTGCCAAGCTATAAAGAAATGCCGCACAGAATGGGGTCTTAAAAACGTCTATGTCATGCTTCCGATGGTTCGCACGCTGTGGGAAGCCAAGAAATGCATGGAAATATTGAAGGAAGAAGGGCTTGAACGATCACGCGATTTCAAAGTCTGGTTCATGGCTGAAACGCCCTCCATCGCTATAATGGCCGACGAGTTCTCCAAACTTGTCGACGGATTCTCAATAGGCTCAAACGATATGACGCAAGGCATTCTGATGATAGACAGAGATTCAGAACGTTTAGGTCAAATGGGCTACTTCGACGAACGTGACCCTGCAGTGAAAAGAATAATCGCCCACCTGATCGAGGTTGCGCACCAAAACGGTTGCACAGTCTCCATATGCGGTGAGGGTCCCTCAAACTTGCCAGACTTTGCCGAGTTCCTGGTCAGAGCTGGAATAGACAGCATTTCAGTAAACAATGATGCATTGTTCACGACGAAGAACTTGGTTGCGAGCATAGAACAGAAAATAATTCTCGAGCGCCTTGCAGAGCAATCAGCTATGGCTGCTGGCAAACCCCTAATCAAACCCAAGCCAGATTGGGAATGGTAGCTTCAGAAATAGAAGTAAATCTTC
>DUHG01000158.1:295-5049 GCA_013330975.1 Candidatus Bathyarchaeota archaeon | reverse complement strand
GTCGGGCTGAATCAACCCAAGCAGTATTTTGAGCGTCGTTGATTTGCCTGAGCCGTTGGGTCCGAGCAGTCCAAAAATCTCACCTGGATTTATGAGTAGATCGACATGATCAACAGCTACAATTTCACTGTACCGTTTTACCACACCTTTGAGCTCAACTGTTGGAGCGTAAGTCAACTAAAGCCACCTTCCAAACCAAGTCTGACGGACTTGCGATTTAAGGCTAACGTACCTCAAGTGAAAAAGAGAGTTGTCTCGACTTAAATTTGCTTAAACTGCACCTATTCCTCAGAGTTTTTTCTTTGAATCAACTCAATCAGAGTCCCATCTGGATCCTCCACGAAGGCAATTAATGGACCACTTGGACCCAGTCTGAACGGCTCATCGGTCACCTCAATGCCAATTTTCCGCATCGCCTTCAGAGTCTGATTAACATCTCCAACCTCAAAGGCAAGATGGTCGAAAAGACGATTCTCGTAATCTGATTGCAGAAACTCTTTTTGATCCCTGTAGAAGGTCAATTCAAGAGTCGCGCCTTTGGCTTCTGGATCACGAAGAAAAGCGATCTCAGCGTTGTTCGCAACGATTTCTCTCCTGCTCAAAAGCTGAAGACCCAAATATTTAGTGTAGAAATCTATCGATCTTTCAAGGTTGCTTGCTCTGATGCTTGTGTGAACAAACAATACCGCCACCCTCACAAATTGGATCTATAGCTTTCGATAATCGTAAATACTTTATCCCCCAAGGAACATGAGTATATAAATCCCTGACAACGGTATCGACCGTCTGAAAGTGAACAACACTAATGAAAAATGTCATCGAAACCAGCAAACTGACTAAATCCTTCAATTCCCTAAACGCAGTAGATGCACTCGATATCGCAGTCGAGGCGGGCGAAATTTTCGGACTGCTCGGTCCGAACGGTGCTGGGAAAACAACGACCATTTCCATGCTTTGCACAATTCTAAAACCTACTTCTGGCTCAGCGGAAGTCAACGGTTTCGACATCGTCAAGGAAGCCAACCAAGTGCGCAAGTCAATAGGCATTGTATTTCAAGACCCCAGTGTTGATGACCGACTAACCGGACGTGAAAACCTTCAGATGCACGCCAACCTGTATGGAGTATCTCCGAGCGAACAGAGAAGTCGCATTGACGATGTGCTAAAGCTTGTTCAGCTACAGGATAGGGCAAATGACCTCCTTCGGACTTATTCAGGCGGAATGAGACGCAGATTGGAACTAGCAAGGGGGCTCATTCACTATCCCAAAGTGCTTTTCTTGGATGAGCCAACACTAGGGCTTGATCCTCAGACAAGAGAGCATATTTGGCAGTACATCCTCGAACTGAGAAAAACCCATGACACCACAGTGGTTTTAACTACACATTATATGGACGAAGCGGACAAGCTTTGCGATTCTATAGCAATTATGGACTATGGAAAGATCGTTACGCTCAACAATCCCGCAGCGCTAAAGGAGACTCTATCTGGCGACGTTGTTTGGGTTAAATCAAACAATGGCGAGTTGCTGGCCACCAGAATCAGAGAAAAACTAGGGCTTGACAAGATCCAGAGAATGGACAATTCGCTCGAAATCACGGTGCGAAACGGCAAAAATCTGCTTCCAAGGATAATGGAGTTGGCGACACAGAACCAGATCTTCGTTGAATCGATAATGCTGCGTGAACCAAACCTTGAGGACGTATTTCTGCATTACACCGGTCGAACCATTCGCGAAGACAATGGCAAGGAGCTNNTGGGAGGTAGCAGTCTTCCCGGAATATCCTATCAGGAGTTGATCTTTCCAGGCATTGTGGGACAAACCTTGTTGTTTACCTCGATGTTTATGGGCATCTCCGTCATTTGGGACAAAGAATTTGGCTTCATGAAGGAGATTCTTGTGGCACCGATTTCTAGGTTCTCGATTTTCTTAGGAAAAATGATTGGCGACAGCACAGACGCTCTCATTCAAGGATCAATAGTAGTAGCCCTAGGCCTGGCACTAGGCATCAAAATAAGTCTAACAGCTTTTCTCGTCGCAATACCTATTATGCTCCTCATCACATTTGGGCTTGTCAGCATTGGCCTAACCATTGCGAGTTTCATGGGAAGCCTTGAAAGCTACGGAGCTGTTCAGAGTTTCATCAACCTACCAATGTTTTTCCTCAGTGGAGCACTTTTTCAACTTAGCCTTCTTCCAACTTGGATGCAAAACCTTTCAAAAGCGAATCCGCTCACCTATGGCGTGGATGCTCTGCGAACCGTCTTCCTTGGAGAAGTCTGGCAACCCTACCAAGTGCAACCACTGTGGATTGACTTGGCAATAGTTGGCGCCTTTGCTCTGATCATGATTGCAATTGGAACATACGCTTTCTCGAGAATGAAGTAGCACCAACTGAAGCCTAGTTGATAGAGGATTTGAAGTCCCCTAAAGATGAGTATCCAAGGAAGAGCTGGAAAAACTGAAGTTCTACTTGTTTGTCATCTCGTTGATCTGCTGCTCCATCATGTGCCCACGGCAATAGACCAAGGCTTTCGTGACGCCTGGGACTTTTTGAGCAGCATGCTTTATGTCGGTTGCCAGCTTGAAAGCTATTGGACAGAAGGGGCTTGTTGGAATGAACTCGACTTTTACCACGCCTGGCTCTTCCTCCTTCACGTTCGCAATCATCTGCATTTCTGCGAAGCTCATTCCTGTTTCAGGATCTAAGACTTTTCCGACCTCGTTTCGGACGCTCTCTTCGAGTTCGGTCAACTTATTTCATCCTTGTCTTTTTCGCTCTGAGAACTAGGACCAATTCAGAATATAAATTGTTGCATAATCTCCGTTCTGTTTCGATAAATTCTAGAGCAATAGTTCCCANNTTCCCAAGTTAATTTGTTTACATAAATAGAACAAAAGTTTCAAAGCTCAGTTAATGATAATTATGTTTGGGGTTTAGCAGTGCCTGATTCAGAGGAAGAAATCTACTCAACAATGTTTACTTCTTTAAGGCATCCTGTAAGGCGCAAGATTCTCCGCATGCTTTCGGAGAAACCAATGACGTTCTCGAAGATGTTGGAAGATCTTGGAGTCAGCAGCTCACATTTGACTTATCATCTTGAAAGTCTCGGTGAATTGCTGTCCAGAAACGAAAACGGGAGCTATCGCCTTTCGACTTTCGGTGAGGCATCGGCAAATACGATGAGAAGTGTAGAGGAAACGCCGGCGATTCAGTCAAAATACCGCTTTTCTTTGCCTTTGAAGTGGAGAGCTGCTATCGCTCTGCTCGTCATAGGAGTCATAGTCATAGCCAGTTTTTCCTACATTCAATACGCCTATTTAGATCGATTGTCGGATGAGCATGACGAGTTGAAGTTAAAATATGAGCAGCTACTTTCTTGGAGTGCGGGCGCCAACAAGGCAATTTCCTTTCTTCGCGATGTCACACAAATCGACATTGAAAAATATCAGGCAACTCTATTGAGCGATACAGTAGAGCAACGCGCGAATCTAGGCGGAGTTGTTGAGCAAATCCTCAGATACTCACTAACAAACAGCGAAAGCAAGATTGACGTAATTTTCAGATTCAGAAATAACAGGCTATCAATGTTTCAAATCATCTTGCTTGAAGGTAGCCCCGTTTATGCTCAGCCTCAACCCCACAGCGTAGTAAACGCTGCAGAAGGTCTACTCCAGAGGTTCAGAGTATTCGACGATGCATCGTATCTAGAGGAAATGAGCAACGTGATAGCTTCAGTTAATGCAACACAAAACTTCGAGTTCACCCTAGGCAACACAAAACTGAAGGTGACCCTCTCAGAAGGGACTGGAGAGATTCTCTGGATGTACACTCAAGACGGCATGGATTTCTCGCCGAAAAGCCTGAGTTTAATTTACGAGAATGGCATGCTGAAACAGCTCACTGATGGCTGGTTCCTTTTCACAATAGAGAGCACCACAGTTAATATTTCCAAAGAACAAGCGATCTCGATAGCAAGAGACTATGTCAAGACCTACACTTGGAAAGCTGACGGCATAGATGTATCTGAGTTCACAGTCCTGCAGGAACCAGTTTCAGTCGCGTTCCATCCAACACCAAGAGACAGCCCGCTAGCTTTGGTTCCATACTGGGGTGTAACGCTGTATCTGGACAAGATTTACCCCGGAGGGGTGAATAGCTTGGCGGTTGGGGTATGGGCAGACACTGGACAAGTCGCTAGAGTCAAGACGCTGAGCGGAGAATAAAAGTGAGAAATACAACCGACAACTCCCTTTCCATGCGGAAGCAGAATCAATATGTGGTATCTTCCCTTAAATCATTGCGAGCAGAGCGAAAGTTTTTGCGTCAGCAATCATGTCTGTAACCTTCGAATATTCATTTGGCTGATGAGCTATTTCATCGATTGTNNTCAAGTGTTATCGAAGCGCCTGTTTTTCTCTCAAATTCATACAAAATACCCCGAATGTCTGAGACAACTTCCTCTAGATCATAGGTCGGGAGGATTCTGCAGTCAAAATAAATTACGTCTTCACCTGGAACAATGTTGACGGCTTCAACATTACTCTCCCTTTTTGTCGGCTCAAAAGTGCTTATAGGCAAATCAAAATAGGCATTAACCAAAGAATACTTGGCATGAAGCCTTTCGTCCAGTGCCAACGCAACCTGCATGCCAATTCTGCTAGCGTTCAAACCCTTATTTGGCAAGCTGCCATGAGTCTGCTTTCCTATCGTCCTGATTCTAAACCACAATATACTTTTTTCAACAATCTC
>DUHG01000158.1:0-179 GCA_013330975.1 Candidatus Bathyarchaeota archaeon | reverse complement strand
CGCATCAAAACGCTCTATTTTGTCAAAACCTACATCCATCAAAATTTGACTGAGCCTTTCAGCTTTCGCAGATTCTCCGCTGCCCCCATTTTCAGGTCCAACCGCTGGGACTCGAATCAGCTCCATCAAGGCATCTATCATTTCAGTTTGCATATCGTCTATTTCATTGAGAATAGGTT
>DUHG01000034.1 GCA_013330975.1 Candidatus Bathyarchaeota archaeon | reverse complement strand
GCAAGTGGTACGCGAATATTATTTAGACACCTCCTACCAAACATCTTGCACACCATAATAGTTTTAACAACACTCATGATAGCCACAGCAATCTTGGTAGAGGCGGGAGTAAGTTTCTTGGGATTTGGTGATCCCAACGCGATCACGTGGGGTCAACAACTTCAAAAAGCCAACGAAGCAGTGAAGGAAGCCTGGTGGGAGGGCGTGTTTCCAGGGCTTTTCATTACCCTCTTGGTTCTTGGATTTAGCTTACTCGGAAACGGATTAAGAGACGCCCTTGACCCTAGACTTAGAGAATAACTGGAGACGGTAACAAATGGCGAAACAACTGCTGGAAATTGACAACCTCAAGACTTATTTCTATACATGGGCGGGCATAGTAAAAGCAGTCGATGGCGTTAGCCTCAAAGTCGAAGAAGGCGAAACACTGGGCTTGGTGGGTGAGTCAGGCTCAGGCAAATCGGTGACTGCTATGTCAATTCTAAGGATAGTTCCGAGACCTGGCAAGATCGTCGGGGGGCGCATCCTATATAGAGGCGAGGACTTCCTCAAAAAGAAAGAAAATGAAATGCAGAAATTTCGAGGAAAAGAAGTGTCCTACGTCTTTCAAGACCCATCTACTTCGCTAAACCCTGTTTTCACAATTGCTTCCCAACTTGTTGAGGTGATCAGACGTCACCAAAACTTGACNNACAACAGCTCTTGACGTGACGATTCAGGCTCAAATTCTTGATCTTTTGAAGAACCTGAAGCAGAGGCTTGGAATGGCCATGATTCTAATAACTCACGACATGGGCGTAGTTGCAGATGTTGCTGATCGTATTACAGTCCTTTACGCCGGACGAGTCTGTGAGTCAGCTAGCACGAGAACTATCTTCCAGAACCCCATACATCCGTACACACGAGCACTTCTTGAAGCGGTTCCAAGTCTAGCTCTAAAGAGAGAAAAACTAAAAGTGATTCCGGGCGCGATTCCAAATTTGATTGAGCTTCCTCCAGGATGCAGGTTTAATCCGCGCTGCGAGTTTGCCAAAGAAGGCATTTGCACGATGAGTCTTCCGGAAATCGAGGAGATTGAACCGAATCACTACGTGGCATGTGTTCGCGCTAAAGAAATTGAATCGGATTCGCCCTTCAGGAGTCTGAATAAATGAGCGGCGACGACGTTTTAGAAGTGAAGAACCTAGTGAAACATTTTCCAATAACGGGTGGGGGCATTTTCTTCAAAAGGAAAATTGGCATCGTTCACGCCGTCGACGGAATAAGCTTCTCGGTGAAACGCGGGCAAACTTATGGGCTAGTCGGAGAAAGTGGTTGCGGAAAAACGACAACTGCACGAGCGATAATTTCACTAGATCCTCCGACGAGCGGAGAGATATACTTTGAGGGTGAGGAAGTGAGCAGCGTTTTCAAATCCAAAAACAGAGTCGCAATACTGAGACTTAGGCGGAAGATGCAATATGTTTTTCAGAATCCCTACGCGTCGCTCGATCCCAGGATGACAGTGTCTGACATAATTATGGAACCTTTGATTATTCATGGTCACGTATCCAAAGAAAAATGGCATGATCGTCTCTATGAACTGTTGAATTTGGTTGGGTTGGAAGAGTATCACGCGGAAAGATATCCGCATGAGTTCAGCGGTGGGCAGAGGCAGAGAATCTGCATCGCTAGAGCCTTGGCCGTGGAGCCTGAACTGCTGATCGCGGATGAACCTGTTGCATCCTTAGATGTTTCTGTAAGGGCACAAATACTGAACTTGTTGCAGGAACTTCAGCAGAAGTTCAAAATCACATATTTGTATATCAGCCATGATTTGAGCACTGTCAGGCATATCTGTCACCGCGTTGCNNAGTCCGATAAATCCTCCAGCGGGTTGCAGGTTTGAGCCGAGATGTGTTCTAGATAAAACTCACGAATGTGTTCACGAAATGCCAGATCTGATTGATGTGGGTGGCGGGCATCTAGTTTCTTGCTTCAATGTTCCGAGACGCTAACACGAATCGCCTTCACGCTTGCGGTTTTTTTCGATGGCTTCTTGAATGACGGTGTTCACGGGTTCGGTGCCGATTTCTCTGGTTTCTAAGATCTGGAGTCCCGAGTTTAGTTTTTCCACATCCGCTTTCAGTCTGTCAGAATCTCCCAACGTATCCAAAATCACGATACCTCTGAGTCCTTGAAAAAGCTGTTTCAATGAAGTTTCGTCCAGACCTTCTTTCCTCATAAACTCCTTCATATGATTGAAGAAACCAGTCATTCCAGGCGTTAGGAATATCAAGTCGTGCTGTGGGTCTGCCTCAAGAGACTTCCCTTTCCCTCCAAGCTGGCAGTCTATACAGTTCAGGGCATCAATTTTCGTGATGTCGTATTCGTCGGCGAGCCTTTTCATTTCATTGTCCATGCCAAGGCAGAGATCACCGTAAACAAGTATCACTCTTCCTGGAAAACGCCGAACTGCTCTTTCAACCACAGGACGCAGGTTTTTCTCTATCTGGGCGTAGTCTACGTGAAAGTATTTGCTTACGAAGACTATTTCAGCATCAAGCTTCCCTTGTTGAATTAGGCTTTCAATTTCT
>DUHG01000013.1 GCA_013330975.1 Candidatus Bathyarchaeota archaeon | reverse complement strand
ATCCTGCCTGTAGAGCCCCCAGTAATTTACGCCCTTTTCCGGCAAATCGCCGCTGACGATGCCTTTCTGCAGGTTGGTGGGATCATGTACCCAAGCATACCAATCCGTGTTGGGATCGACGTTTTCTCCAGCTGGATCGCCCATTTCAAACTGAAATCCACTCGCTGAAACTCCCCACAGAAAACCCGCTGGAAACATCATGACACTAACCCATCGATACCCATTGCTTTACATTATTAAATTTAATGCCAAAAGCGCGGGCAGCAAGAACGTGCTCTTAAACTTGTCCCTTTTCCGACAAAACGAAACGGCGGAGCCTATATCAGAAACTGTGGGGTACAATGACTATGAAAAGTTGGGATCAGACCTGCTTCTTTGGCAACTTGCGGAACAGCTCAGAGACCAGGGAATCTAATGTGCAATTGCTTTTGGACTTTAAAGAGAAGTTTCCAGTATTGAACAGAAATGGCATCTGCTAAGAAGATCCTTCAAACAAGGAACTCTGCCGGAAGTTTTTGAGAGAATTTTGCTCCCCCGAAGAAATAGATGAGCGAGATTTTCTATATTCCAACTGTCTGAAGCACGTAAGGAACAACAAAGGCAGCAATGAAGATGTAAAATATCAGTAAACCCAAAACTATCAGTGAGTTTCTTTTCAGGTTCTTGGTCCAAACGGNNCAGGAGGATATGCGAAGATTCCCAAGAGAAAGGAGAGAATGCCTCCTGCAAAGAAGCCTAACATGGTTTTGCCAGCTCCAACTTCTTTCTCCAGCGCATTTCCGAAAGCATACAAAAACAACATATTTCCTGCCAAATGCACAATGTCAGCGTGGACAAACAAGGCAGTAACCAGTGTCCACACTCTGCCCTGAACCAAGTTGTCTGAACTGAAAGCAAGGTATTCGTAGTACGAATCGGTTCCTGGCAGCCACAGGAGCGCAAAGACAGCTATACACGCCAGAATAATCAGATTTGTTTTGCTCAAAGCCATTCAGCATCTAAGGGAAAGAGAAATCTTTTAACTTATCGCCAAGGGGTAAGAACAAGAGAACAGAGCAAGTCGTGTCGCAGATGAATCAGAAAAGTACCGCGGCAAGAACAAACCCCTAGACGATAGCGCGCGTCTCTTTTGGAGAGATATTTCTCCTCTTTTCTATGTCTTCCAACACTTTTCGATATTTGACAAGCGCATTTATAGCGTTTACCGCTTTCTCAGGGGTAGCGTAGGCTGGTATGTGTTCATCCTCCAACATCCTGACCAATATCTGCGTGAAGTCTCCACCTGTTGAACATACAACCGTGGGCTTTCCATACGTTACATGGGACTCAGATATCGCATCTACAACATCGGACTCAATGAACGATGGTTGGAGAAGCACAATCACAAGGACAACTCCAACGTTTTTTTCTGAAAAGACAGCGTTGAGTGCAAACCGGTAGCGCTCAACGTCCGCGTCGCCGACCAGGTCCAGAGGATTGTTTGGAACAGCATAATCAGGCAACTTCTCCCGCAATCTCTTAACAGTCTCTGAGCTGAAATCAGCCAACTTAAGACCGAGTCTTGAAACCTCATCGGCACCAATAACTCCAAATCCTCCCCCGTTTGTCACGATCGCTAGTCCCTTCTCATCTTTAGGCAAGGGCTGATATGCGAGAACCCTCGCGTAGTCAAATAGCTCATCGACTGTCTTTGCTTCAATCGCCCCAGCCTGCGCAAATGCTCCTTCATAAATTTTTGCAGATCCAGCCATAGATCCAGTGTGAGATAAGGCTGCGCGAGCTCCCTCCATCGTCTTTCCACCCTTCAAAACAATCAGCGGTTTTTTTTCAGTTGCCCTCGAAGCCGTCTCGAGAAAGTCCCTGCCCCGATCGATACTCTCAACATAGACCGCGATACAGTTCGTCAGTGGATCATCAGCCAAATACTCTAGTAAATCAACTTCATCGACATCGATCTTGTTTCCAATACTGATAAACTTGCTAATGCCAATATCCTTAGCTGCAGCCCAATCCAATACCGCAGCTCCGAAGGCACCACTTTGAGAAATAAACGCTATCGACCCAGGCTCTGGACGCCTTAGCCTATACTTTGGCAGGAACAATGTGTCAATATGATTCAATGGATCAAAAACACCCAAACAGTTTGGCCCAATTATCCTAAGATTGCCCCCTTCTGTCTTGCTGCGTATTTCACGCTCCAGCTTCTTCCCCTTTTCTCCAACCTCCTTGAAACCTCCAGATATGATCACAGCAGCCTTTACATTCTTGGACAAACATTCGTCAACTGCAGCGGGAACCATGGGCGCCGGAACAGCTATCACCGCCAAATCCACCTCCCCAGGAACTTCAGACAAACTAGCATAAACTTTTGAACCAAGTATCTGCTCTGCTTTCGGATTAACAGCAAATGTCTTTCCTGCGAACTCAGATTCAACAAAATTCTTAAAGATCACATGCCCAAATTTTCTCGGTTCCCTCGAAGCCCCTATCACAGCGACAGATTTGGGGTTAAAAAATGTCTCTAACCCCATTCATATGTCTCCTTCTTTGCTTCTCAGGACAATTCTACAGTCAACAGCACATACGCCTTCTGCATAAACGATTACTGGGTTAAGATCCAATTGACTTATGAACTCATGCTCCATCATCAAACCGGAAACACTAAGCAAAACATTAATTATTGAGTCGAGATCCGCAGCCGGTTTTCCTCTCACGCCTTCTAATATCTTGTAGCCCCTGAGTCCACGAACAAGATTCAAAGCATCTATCATATCTAAGGGTGCAACGCGGAAGGCAACATCATTGAATATCTCGGTGAATACCCCTCCTATACCGAACATTATCGAAGGCCCGAACTGGCGATCTCTGATCGCTCCAATTATGACTTCAGTTGATGGCTGCATCATCTTTTCAACCAGTATCCCAAAAACCTTAGCAGAAGAGTTCTTAGCCGCAAACTTCGAAACCAACTTTTCAAAGGCGATTTCAAGCTCCCTCTCATCTCCAATATTCAAAATGACGCCACCGACGTCTGATTTGTGAACAATCTGAGGCGAAATTACCTTTAGAACAATCGGGTATCCCATTTCATTAGCCTGCAGAACGGCTTCCTGAACATCGAGGGTAATGTGGGAAATTGGCACAGGGATATTGTGCAGACTGCACACTTGTTTAGCCTCATCTGCCCTCATCATTGTCCGACCCTCCCCAACCACTTTTGCTATGATATTCTCACATTCCTTCAGTTCAGCCACCTCTTCTTCTTAGTAGTAACAGGAAGAAAGTAGGTCCTGTACAATTCATTACGATTCTGACTTCAAGGAAATAAAACATTTTCTCTCCCGTTTGTACGTACGCACTCATTTTTCAATGCAAGCATTTAAGCCGGTTCCTTCAGAATAATTCATGATCCGATTATGAAAGGCATAAGATTTCACGGTCGGGGAGGAGAAGGCGTAGTAATTGCGGCTGAGCTTCTAGTCGATGCAGCTTTCAAGGAAGGTAAATGGGTTCAGTCTTTCCCATTTTTCGGTGGAGAGCGCCGAGGTGCACCAGTTA
>DUHG01000046.1:6537-6753 GCA_013330975.1 Candidatus Bathyarchaeota archaeon | reverse complement strand
GCACGACAAAGGGCATGACCTTGCGGGCTTTGGAGGAGCCATAAAAAATCTCGCCATGGGTTGCTCGTCGCAGGCAGGCAAACTTCGACAACACCGAACCATTGACCTTGAAATCGACGAGTCAAAATGCACTGGCTGTGGAAAATGCAACGAGGTGTGTGAAATGCACTTGCCAGAGATCATAGGCGAGAGGGCACGAAACCTCTCGCCAAAATG
>DUHG01000046.1:0-6443 GCA_013330975.1 Candidatus Bathyarchaeota archaeon | reverse complement strand
CGTAGACTGTGCGCTGCAAGTGAACGAAGCAGCGAACCTCGGCATCAAAGGCGAAATAAAGCCCAAAATAGAAACGATTAAGGTTGAGAATTAGCGAATAGCACGTGTAGTGCTATCTCTCCATGCCCATATGTTAAAAATCCCGTGATTCACCATACTGTTAAGAGTTAATCTATCCTTTAGAGGTCTATAGCACCATATCCAATACAAACTTTGTTTCCACAGAATAAGAGAATATCACCATGCCTGCGTTAGTGTTTGCGAATGTATTCCTTGCAACCCTACCGAGAGACAATTAAAGGGAGCGAGAGAGCGGGTTGCTAGGTGAAGCATCAATGGAAGAACCAACTCGATTCCTCCTATTTTGATGTATTCTGTTTATGCGTTGAAGCCTTATTTTGCCCCATGTTTGGTGTAGATCTCAGAATTGAGCTCCCCTTCTTATTTACCCGATTCTCTACTATCGATAACTGAACATAATTTTTGTATCACTAACTCTGGTATAGAAAGGCCCATTTTTTCCTCATTCTTTAGTAGAGTTTTCTAGATGCTCAAAAGAAGAACTTTAATGTCAGCAAATTCTTCAAAAGTCCCTGTCACTTGGTTTTAAAGTACCCTTTCCTCTCAAGCAGCTCCAGAGAGAGTTGCTTTCTTAATCCTATACTTTTTAGCTAGCTGAGTAATGCTTAAAATCATTTTAGACAAATAAGGAAAAGAGGCGTAAAACATGAATGAAGGCAGACTTTATGAAGAACTAATTCCAATTGAACAATTAACTTATAAAGGGTATAATACTCCTGAACTTGCAAATGCTAGAATAAAGCAAATCTTAGATGAAGTTAAAAATGAAATGCCGCCTTTCATCGAAAAATGGGTAAATACAGAATACGAACCTGATTGGAAAGCAGCCTGTGAAGCTATGGACGAAAGAAACAAAACAAGAGAAAAGTGGTTTATCAAATGGTTTGGTGAACAAAAATAAGCGAAGACGAACTTGGCTAGCTATTACTCTCTAGGATTACTTCCCCATTTCAGTCTGTTGCCCACTCAAATCCTGTAACATCAAAAACGGAGAGAGAATGACTCTCCCAATCCTGTTTGCTCATCTACAGATTTTCTGAAGTAAGCTTCTTCACTACCTGCCTTATGAGAGGCATCACTAGCAGACTAGTTGGCAGAGCAACTGCAAACCCAACAAGCCAACCCCTCAAAAACGCCACAGCAAAGCTGCTAGTCCAACCAAGTTGAATAGAAACCATTGTGAAAGTCATTACTGTGTCTAAGACCAGCGCCATCAAGAAAGAAGTCAAGAGATTTGAGTATCTAGAATTGATTCTCAAGCACAGCACCAACATCCAGATGTGAGAGTGTGAAAAATAAGGTTTTGCCAACAGAGTTGAAACATCAACAATGGAGAGAGATAGGCTCCCAACTCTATTTTCTATGCCTCCACATCAAGAAAGCTAAAGCCAGAACTGCGACAATAGCGGTTGTGCACAGACACAGCAGGAAATTGCGTCCAGAATCTTTGTCTGAATCATCTTCTGGTTGTGCTATGGGTTTTGAAGTGTCTATGGTGAAATTGACAGAGGAGTAATCTGATATCCCGATGGCATCGGAATAAATGTAGAGAAACTTGCCAATGATGATGCTGTCTGGAGAATTTGGTTTTGTCACATTCTCTCTGCCAGTCTCATTTTCACCAGACAGCGCAGTAGCATAGACCCTTATCCATTGTTGCCCATCAGGAATTCCTGTTAATATGATTGAAGCATTGGAAACCTCAGATGCAATTGAGATGTTGTGGTTTGGTTCCCAGCTGGTTGTATAATGAGCTGTGAAGCTGTCAGGATGGAAGCCACTTGAAGCTGTTGCTGTTAGATCAAAGGCTAAAGTGAGATTGTTTGTGGTAGTTGAAGAGTAGTTTGCTGGAGATAGAATTGTCACTTTTGGTGGTTTAGCGTTACTTGGTTGGGCCGTAATATTCCTGAAATAAACTGTTGTGAATGAATCCCCAGAATGATATGTTGCATGGGGAAGTATGGGCAGTGTTTGTGTTGGAGTTGGGGCAGGTTCAGCAATGACTCTGACAGTAACAGAATCAGCTGGACCGGGAAGGATTACTCCATTTGTAGCCAATTGAATCTTTAATGTTCCAAGGGTTTTTGGAATAAATGCGTAGTTCGAATAGGCAGCCCATTCCGATTGCACAGCGACACCATCACAATACCAAGTAAAGTTGCAGTGTTCATTTGCTTCTACTGTAAACCCCACAGTTTGACTCAAAGTAATTGTGGCATTTGAGTGATTGGCTTTCACATGGAAGGAGGCATTCGACTCTTGAAAGAACGCAATAATAGCTACTGCAAACAATGAAAAGATAATTGCCTTTGAGATTGATTTCATGATTCCCCAATATCAAATAGATTGTGTTTTGCATATAGCTCTCCTGAAAGAACAATTTGTTCCATCAGAGGAACAGACTTATCGGTCAAGAGTTCTTGACCACTTCAGTCTGTTATCCATCTATGGAAAGTCATCACAGAAAGGTGTAATAGTGTAATTGCCTATCCAGTCAGAAGTAACAACTATCTTGCTGACTTGTACTGACTGCCATTTGTCCAAGTTTCCTAAAGATAATGACATATTGAAAGCTGAAAGCCCATTTTTGTAATAGGCAACTATGTCTATCCTGGCATTGTACGCAGTTCTGAACCCAACATTGAAAACTACACCTTCAACTGTGAAGTGAGGATGAGGATAGGTGACATTTCTAGGTTCTATTGAAACGCCAAGAGAAGTGACTAGAGAAGGTTTCTGTTGATTCACCAATTGACTTTGAAGTCCATTATTGAAACCAGTCAACTCCTCTATTCTTGTGTCTTTTCTAGCCAACTCCTGATTAAGACTCATTGAATAAACAGCACAGAGAATAATAGTTGTTAGAACAAGCAAAACAGCAGCCAAAGGTATCTGACTAGCTTTGTCCATCCTAATTACCTGATTGAACTTCCTTGTTCAAGAATGAGCCAACAGCCTTATTGCTCTCCCTAAAGAACAGATTGTTCTCACAGAGGAACAGTCTTCTCAGTCAAGAAATCTTGACTGAAGTTTGCTGCCCATCTTTAACAATCAAGCAAAGTTTGAGAGTGGAAAACGCATCTATCAATATCACAAGATGGAAGTAAATTTCTGGAAGTAGAAAAGACCGAAAACAGACTTATTTTAGGAAAATGTGGCGCCGCCGAAAGGACTTGAACCTTTGACCGACTGGTTAACAGCCAGCCGCTCTACCTAGCTGAGCTACGGCGGCACAGCTAAACGCTATCCCATCTCAGTTCAACAAACCTATTTAAGTTTAGTCTTCACTCGAGTACCGAGATTTCAAGTTGCCTTGCCTTCTTTTTTGTGATGGTGGCAAAAACCTTGAAGAATTGCTTCAGAAACCGCACGTACCATTGCCCCGCAATTGACATATCGATTAATTCATCCATCCAGCGGAAATCATGTTCTGCACATTGGAACAAAAGCTGCTTGTGCAAGTCAGTCATCCCTGCATCATGGAACCAATCTTCATTTTTCAATTTGCCCAAAGGCACAAAAAACAATGGAACAATGAGGCTTCTCATGCCCTTGAGATCATCAACCAACTCCATCGTCTTGAGAATATCGTCCTCAGTCTCCTCGGGCAAACCAACAATAAGAGTACAGGCTGGNNTAACAATTTCACTTATTTTCTCAATCAGTTTCGGACTGGATTGGACGGCAGCCAAAGAACAGTGACTCCAACAAAGGCTCTCGGTCTTCTTCATAACCAATTCATGCAGCCGAACCAACCGCTTTTCATCAGGCATTGTTGTCTTTGAACCATAAAGCATCACGTCCTCAGCATGGAGACAACATGCCTTGACGCCTCCAGATAGGTTGACTCTCATTTCACGCAAAATTTTCTCCAGAGAAAACCATCTCAACGGTCTCAGCGTGACATTGCANNTGCCCTAAAATATCTCGGGACAGCCTCACCATTTAAGAGACTACGAAAAACTCTTCCGAGAACTAGCTCGCCCTCACCCTCTACTATACAGTCAATCTTGTAATTTTCAACAAACCTCGAACGATATTGAAACTGCCAAGCGCCAGGACCACCAACAACAACCTTGGGGCTATTTGTCTTCCTCTTCTGAAGCGCCAAACAACCAAGCAGACTCTTGAAGTGCTTCGCCAGATATGGTTCCTTCTTCAAAATCGCAGACAAAGTGCTCGAAGCTGGACCAAGCCCAAACGGATCCATAACATGAATTCCAACAACCTTGGCATCATTGATATACTGTTCCAGTTCTTCAGGACCTACAGTTGTCACTTTGAAACCTTCTTGCAATAATATAGCCTCAACTTTCCTCAAACCATAGGGCGCCGCAACAGGCAAACCATGCTTCGATTTCATCGGTGGAAAAAACAGGTAACTATAGAGCGATTCAGGTATGAAGTTGGGCGGAGCACAAGTTCCGAACCCAAGAAACTCATTGCTATGATAGTCACTCATAAGAGTCCTGTCGCTCGTCAAAACTACTTCGGGACCNNGATAACCTCCAAGTGATTTTACAAAAACGTATATGAAGGATAACCGCCATTTAAGACAAAACAAGGTGGGGAAGGGAACCTTCAATGAAGGAAATTCTCGAGTTTAGATGGCACGGTAGAGGCGGACAAGGCGCATGGACCGCAAGCGAGCTCCTCGCAAGAACTGCATTATCAGAGGGAAAATACATCCAATCATTCCCAGAATTCGGACCAGAAAGAATGGGAGCACCGGTCACTGCCTTCACACGCATAAGCACACAGCCAATCAGAATACATTGCTCGGTCTATGATCCAAACGTCGTGGTCGTCTTAGACCCGACACTGCTCAGAACCGTGCCAGTTGCCGCCGGAATAAACAAAGAAGATGACATCATCATAATCAACTCCAAAGACTCACCAGCCAAGGTAAGAGAAGACCTGCGAGTTGACAAAGGGAGAGTCTGGACAGTACCCGCCACGCAGATAGCAATCGAAACTCTGGGCATGCCGATCACGAATACCGCGTTGCTCGGAACCGTNNGAGGCAAACCACGAATGAGCCGAGAGAAAACATGGAAAGAAATCGCGCCAGCAGGAGTATCCCCGAAGTCAAGCATCGGCTTCCTAACCGGTGATTGGAAAACCTACACGCCTGTAAGGGACTTGGACAAGTGCACAATCTGCCTACAATGCGTAATGTTTTGCCCCGATGGGGCTATCCGCTGGCGACCGGAATTGGGCAAAATTGAAATTGACCTCAGCTTCTGCAAAGGCTGCGGAATATGCGCCAATGAATGCCCCACCCAGGCGATAAATATGGTACTGGAGCAGGAATAGAAATGGAAACCAAGACCATAACTAAGCAAGAGACAATGGCTTTAAGTGGAGACGAAGCTGTTGCCTACGCAGCCAAACAATCAGATGTCGATGTGGTTGCGGCTTATCCAATAACACCGCAGACAATAATCGTTGAGAAATTCAGCGAATATGTGGCTAACGGCGAAGTCCAAACCGAGTTTGTCTGCACAGAGTCTGAGCATAGCGCGCTAACAACATGTCTCGCTGCTTCAGTCACAGGAGCAAGAACTTTTACCGCCAGCGCTTCAGCTGGTTTGGCTCTGATGCATGAAATGCTTTTTGTTACAAGCGGCTGCCGTGCGCCGGTTGTAATGGCTATCGCAAATCGTGCATTGTCCGCGCCGCTGAATATTCACGGTGACCATTCGGACAGTATGGCTCAGAGGGATAGTGGNNAAGGTAATGCTCCCAGTAATAGTTGGGTTAGACGGTTTCACTCTTAGCCACACACTTGAAAATGTGGACGTGCTTCCAGACGATAAGGTTTTGGAGTTCGTTGGAATACGTGAATTGCCAAACGTGCTGACACATGAGGGAAAAACCGTTCCCTTTAAGCTCGACCCTGACAATCCGATGACGATGGGTCCAATCGCACTGCAAAACTATTATTTTGAATTCAAACGACAGCAAGAAGAAGCAATGAAAAATGCACTCCATCTTATCAAAGAAGTGAATAATGCGTACTCGAAAATAAGCGGCAGAAGCTATGGTGACGGTCTAATCGACGCATATCGTCTCGAAGACGCTGATGTTGCAACCGTCTGCGTCGGTTCAACTGCTGGAACAATAAAGGCAACCGTTGATGAACTGAGGCAAGAAGGCTTCAAAGTGGGACTGCTAAGACTTCGAACGTTTCGACCCTTGCCCATCGAAGGACTCCGAAGTGCACTTCAAAACGTGAAAGTTGTCGGCGTAATGGATAAGAGCATGAGCTTCGGAGGAGAAGGAGGAGCCGTATTTCACGAGGTTCGTCATGCTCTTTATGACGCTGAACAGCACCCACAAGTGGTGAACTACATCTATGG
>DUHG01000069.1 GCA_013330975.1 Candidatus Bathyarchaeota archaeon | reverse complement strand
ATGACTAAGCTTGATGAAGTGTATTTCTGCAAGACCTGCGGAAACAAAGTTAAGGTGATAGGAACTGGAGTGGGCACTCTTGTTTGCTGTGGCAAACCGATGGTTCTGGTTACTGCTTGAAAATCGATTCAGCGCTCAACTTGAAGATCGCGATATTGTGGTCAACCATAGACTTTTTCATATGTACTCACTCGTAACACCGCAGAGCATTCTGATCAAGACTTGCGTAAACGCTGCTGCCACGTAGCGCCAAACCATGCGANNATTCTTTTATGACATCACGAAACGCAACCTTATTAGGGGAGGGATTCTTTACCTCCTGCCGAGTTGCAGATAGACTGTATAGCAGAAAAAGTAGTTCTCAGGGAAGAATCGGTCATGATTTGGCGAATTTTGTCTCAAAATTCGTCTCACCCCCGATAATTGCGGTAGCAGCAACAGTCTGTTTTTCTCTGTGGGCACCTAAAGGAATGGGTCTTCTTCCCGCGCCCTTAAGCATACTACTCTGCTTCCTGCTGCTTGCCTTCTTGCCATTCCTCCCAATACTCTACTACTACAAAAAGAATGTCGTCGACCTAGACGTCTCAAAAAGAGAGACGAGAACACCNNCTCGTATTCGTTTTCGGTATTGCGCTGTTTCCTTTGTCTTTAATAATTGTGCTAGTGAGCTGGTCTAGGATAAAATTGAAAAAACACACTTTCGCACAGACCCTCATCGGATCACTTATCCCGATCGCAGTCGGACTCGTGATGTACCCCCTGCTCTATCCACTGATTTAGCATTTCTTTCTTGAAGCCCTTCGGCATGGAGAAGAGTGTAGGAGAGATGCCAAAAAATGAAAAGTGTGTTTCTGCTTCTTTCCCTGGCTCTTTGTGGCGAAAGGTGGNNCGTTAATGGAATTGGGCATCAAGCTAAACAGCAGTCTGCTTCAGGGAACTTCCTTTATGGAACTTACCTACCAAGACGGCAGCAGTTAGTCTCTCGTCTCATTTTCTACACTTCTTTAGACTGTTCTCAAGACGCTAAAGTATCTCGCCTTCAGGCACTAATCTCAGGGTTTGAATACGTTGCTGAAAAGCATGGAATAATGCTGTTTACAAAACCAAAGAGGTTCTCAAAATATGTATAGTAAACGCAGAAGCATCATGATAAGCTTTTAATAATTGGAAGAACTGATGTGTTACCGAAATAGTAAATTTGAGGTATTAAAACATGAGCAAGAGCGTAAAACCCCACCTGAACATAATCATCATGGGGCACGTTGACCACGGAAAATCCACCACAACGGGACACTTACTGTACAAAGCAGGTGCAATCGATGAACGTACCATACGGTCATTTGAAGAAGAAGCCGAAAAAATGGGAAAGGGCACGTTCAAGTATGCGTGGGTCCTCGACAATCTCAAGGAAGAACGAGAGCGAGGAGTCACGATTGACCTCCGATTCCTCAAATTCGAAACGAAGAAGTTTTATTTCACAGTCATCGACGCACCGGGCCACAGAGACTTCGTCAAAAACATGATTACAGGCGCAAGCCAAGCAGACGCAGCTATTCTATTCGTCTCAGCCAAGAAGGGTGAATTTGAGGCAGGAATTGGAGCAGGCGGGCAAACGCGCGAACACGCTTTCCTCGCGTTCACATTAGGTGTTCGCCAAGTAGTAGTTGCAATTAACAAAATGGACGATATTTCTGTCAACTGGAATAAGGACAGGTACGAAGAGATTAAAAATGAAGTCTCACGCATGCTTCGCATGGTTGGCTTCAAAATTGATAAGATCAACTTTGTCCCAGTTTCGGGATGGACAGGAGACAACCTGCTAGTCAAGAGCGACAAGATGCCATGGTACACAGGACCAACAATAATGGAAGCGCTAGATAATCTTGAGGTACCTTCCAAGCCAACCAATAAGCCACTACGCATGCCTGTGCAAGACATCTATAGTATTACAGGAATTGGCACAGTTCCCGTTGGCAGAGTTGAGACAGGAGTTGTTAAGCCAGGAATGAACCTGATTTTCATGCCTTCCAACAAGACTGCTGAGGTTAAATCAATTGAAATGCATCATTCCCAAATCCCATTAGCTGAACCTGGCGACAACATCGGTATAAACATTAGAGGCATATCCAAGACCGACATACACCGTGGAGACGTTGCAGGTCCAGTAGACAATCCACCAACGGTCGCAAAAGAATTCATCGGGCAAATCATCGTGATCTACCACCCTACAGCTATCGCTGCAGGCTACACACCAGTCTTGCACTACCATACCGGACAAATTGCTTGCAGATTCACAGAACTACTAAAGAAAATTGACCCGCGCACAGGGCAAGTAACAGAAGAGAAGCCAAGCTTCATAAAAACAGGAGATGCTGCCTGGGTTAAGATGGAGCCGCTGCATCCAATAAGTGTTGAGGCATACAATGACTTTCCAGAACTGGGGCGCTTCGCCGTCAGAGACATGGGCACAACAGTAGCTGCTGGCGTCATAAGAGAGATTACCCAAAAG
>DUHG01000103.1:3441-3692 GCA_013330975.1 Candidatus Bathyarchaeota archaeon | reverse complement strand
TCTTCAGTCAAGTGAGGCGTTGTTGAGATCTTTTCAATCTTGAGAAGCTCCTTTGTAATTTTTTGGATGAGGTGTGGCTTCGCCAACGCAATTTTGGCAGAATTGCCTACAAGATTGGATACAGTCACCATGTATTCATCATTCAGGAAACCAAAATACTTGGGAAAAATAGGTTCGAACTTTTTGTCTTTGTCAACCCTGGCTAGGTTGGCAATTATAGCCATCGCATTCCAAGTTAAAATCCTATATTT
>DUHG01000103.1:0-3407 GCA_013330975.1 Candidatus Bathyarchaeota archaeon | reverse complement strand
ACCAGCCAGCTTAATCGTTTAGAATACTATAGCAGGAGCTAATAGCATTTTCAGCTTTGTTTAGACAAAGTCTGGGAAATTCCTCAAAGAGACGGAAATATTTTGGCAAAAAAGACCAAAGCAAACAAACCCAAAAGACCATAGTCAACACTCAGCTAGTGGTCCTGTCACGTTGGAATTATGCAGCCGCAAAAACAACATTGCTTCGAACTGGGCGAGTTATGTGGACCACAAGTTTCGCGTAGGCAGCCGTATTCTGTTTCTTGTCGCTGCATTGGGTGTTGGCGGTTCTCTTTTTCTATTCTCTTTCTCTTTTGTCTTTCTGCAAGTTTTTGACTTATTGACAAATCTTCAGTGATTAAATTTACGCGTCTAAGAGAACCAAAGTATTGCTTGAAATTGTTTACAAAAAGAAAAGGGAAGTTTTCAGGTTTTTTACGGTCTCCATTATCGCTTCCTGAGTATAAGCACTAGAACCGCGCCAACTATCGCTATTGCAACGATTACCGCGATGCCCATTCCCATGACATAGGTGTCAGTCATCGATACAGGTTCAGGCTGTGGTTCAAGGGGTGTTGCTGGTGCTGGATCAACTGTGAACGCACTTGTTGCATGTGAAGGATAGTACGAGCCTGAGCCTTCGAATGATGCGTAGACTGTGTATTCTCCTTCGATGTCTGGGGTAAATTTGAACTTGAAGAAGCCATCAGCGTCAGCCGTTGTCGTGCCTATGTCTCTGTAATTGCCGTTCGAGTCAAGAACACTCAAAGTGACATCAACGCCTGTGACATCCATCGGACGGGCAAACTGTGCATACACATGTTTCATCCATTCACCTTGGCTTTCGTCAGAAACCGCTGGAACGCCCTTTGGAAAGCGCAGCGCCACGGAAGTCTGCTTCGTGCCAGGCGAGACATCAATCACTGTTCCGCGAATTACCAAGCTCGAACCTAACGTAATCGCAGCCATCGGTGCCTCAACTGTCATGGCGCTCGGACCCTTGCCTATGGCGTAGACTTGCTGATCGTAGCTGTTGTACATTGCTATCACGCTGTCTCCCATGATCGGGCTTCCTCCCCAGTCAGTCTTGCGGAACAAACCATCAACACGCCAGACTTCCTCACCGGTCTCTGCGTCAAGGCATACCGCTGGCGCACCACGGAACAGCGGATTCACCGGAGAGTGCTCGCTGTGGAAGAAGTAGAGCTTTCCTCCCTGTATGAAAAGAAGGTCTTCAGCCCAATAGTTGCCCCATAGGAATTCTGAGTAGGGATCAGTCGCGTTGTATGTCCAGAGCAATTTGCCATTTGCTGTATCCCAGCAATATATTATTCCTGCCATACCAACCGAGTACATTTTGCCATATTCGATGCGTCGGCCAATGCTATATGTGTCTAAGTAGTGATGCGGAACTTCGGAAACCCACAGAAAGTTGCCTGTGTTGAGGTCAAAAGCATAATGGAGCAATTCCTCCTTGGCCCATATGAGCCCGATGTTGGCATCCAAATCCGTCAGCGCCCAACTGCTACCGTAGGTTGCAAAAGTAACGTTGTTTGCCATCCAGCTTGCGGGTGCATTCCATACTTTGTCGTAAAGTAGCTGTCCTTCTTGTCCTGCTTTGAGGCTGAAAGCCCAGTTGACAACATGTGTGGTGTTTTGGGTTCCACCGACAACCTTGTCCCCAAGGCTGACCGAGCGAACACTTCCTCTCAAACCCGTGGGGATTGAAATGTTATATTCCAGACCATAGGTTGTAGCATTGATTTGTTGATTTGCGACACGACTGCCCCAGCTGCCTGCACTCATCCCTGAAGCGCCGCGCAAACCTGCTTTAGTTGAATTCCAGAGAGTCATAAGACCCGAGTTTAAGCTAATACTGTATCTGCAAATTTCACCACTTGGTCCGTAAATGTTGGTTCCAGAAGGAACACTGTAGAATGTGAAGCTTGGTTCGCCAGTGAAAGCATCAATTGCAGTCCAGTTGCTGCTTACGACCACCCAAAGGTAGTCGAAAGTGCCGTGGTAGTTGAAGTTGTCCCAGTAGAAGGTTTGACCAGTTGATATCGTTCGGTTGTCGAGAAGGACTTTTGCCCAAATTTGTTCGCCAGTACGCAGATCCACACAGTATGTAACGACGGGGCGTTCGTAGGGACCAGCGGTGTAGTACATTCTGCCGGCAAGGATTAAGCGATTGGGCCATTTTCCTTCATATGCGTCTCCATGTTCGAAGGAGTGATCACCGATGTCGCCTCCAACTAGTCCGCCCATAGTAAGTGGTTTGGTCCACAGTACGTGTGGACTCTCAGGCGCCTCGTTATATTCGTTGTCCATCCACGAACTTCCAGAGATCGCTGACCATTCTCGCAGCTGTGCGTTTATCGGTCGAGTCCAGAATTCGTTTGGCAAAGGAGCTGCAGGATAGTATTGTAATGGCTCCTCTGTTACCACCAACGTCAACTTCGGGCTGTCACTGGCCAGCATGGTCGTGTTCGCGGGTATACCGCCAGCCGTCGTAGGCATACGCTGCTCAGGAAAGTGCGACTGTAAATAATATGTTCCGGCAACTGGAGGCACATAGACTCTGCCCGTTCCGCCTGTTGAGTCAGTCTTGATATCGGTTATAGTGTCGATTTTCCCATCAGGCCTTTCGATTGTCACACTCATACCGTACCAGCCACGGTCAACTGTCGCAAGTTGCTGCTGTATCCCGATGTGCAGAAGCACTTCTTGCCCAACACCGACAGGGTTAGGCAGAGCACCAATGAATGCTTTTGTTGTGAATCGGCCCGTGCTCACATAAGGTATATCTAGTTGTGCATAGGTAGCTGGCAAAGCAATTACGGAAATTGCAAAGACTGAAACCAGAACTATAGCAATAGCTGTAGCTGTCTTGCTGTTTTTCATCTTTCTTTTTCTCCCTTAGTTATAACACACGATTATGTGTGCGCTCTGGATATCAGAGCGTTTACAATATAAGATTATGGGGAAGACCTCAATTGATCTCGTCATAATCAAAGCAACCCATACATTTATATGAGTAATTCATCATATGAAACACAATTCATATGAACTGAAAACTGACGCNNACTGGTGGAAGAAATGAAAAGGGGATTAGCCAAAACTTGCTACAAATTCTTCAATAACCTATCGAACCCAACAAGATTGGCTGCCCTGGAGGCATTAATGGACAGACCGATGAGTGTTGGGGAACTCGCAGCATCTTTGGGGCAGGAGCAAAGCATGATTTCCCACAATTTGAAACCATTACTAAGGTGCAATTTTGTTGCTATCGAGAGACAAGGAAAAAAGCGCGTATACTCGGCTAACAAAGAAACATTAACTGCTCTCTTTGATGCAATTTCAAATCATGCAGAAAAACACTGCCCAACTCAAGGCAAGTGCTTGGC
>DUHG01000008.1:2116-5113 GCA_013330975.1 Candidatus Bathyarchaeota archaeon | reverse complement strand
AAGCGTTTCGGTTTAGCGCAGTATTTCACCAGTGTCGTAACGGCTTTAGATACACAAAATCCCAAACCATCTCCAGAAGCGTTGATCAAGGCCGCAAACCATTTGAATGTCAATTTATGCGAATGCGTGGTTGTGGGCGACTCAATTTCAGATGTAAGAGCTGGAAAAGCCGCTCGTATTGCGACAATAGGTGTTTTGTCTGGCTTGTTTACCCATGAAGAATTAGCTAGTGTAAAGCCTGATTTGATTCTAAACACCGTCAATGAATTGCCAAAACATATTGATTTTTCAGAGTGAAGCATATTTCTAGACCCGTAATATTGCCAAAAACCGCCTAAACCGCTTATATCAGGATGCAAAAATAAAGTTTAATTAAAACCTCCAATCAAGATAATGATGGAGAGCGGCTTCAGAGCGGATATAGAATGAACTACGTNNGGGAAAGAAGCAAGCCAGTGCGAGACTGTTGACAAACTGGACGCGCTTCTTAGCGAGAACCGCACGGAACTGGAACAATTTCTATCCGTTTGGATCAATATTTGGTTCAAGAAGTGGAAAGAACGCGTGAAGTTGCTAATCGGCGAAGAATCCGCGAACAAATGGAGCAAAGTATCGAAAACGCTGAATAATGCTGAACCATTTTGGAGAAAAATGGAGAGAAAACAGGAAATTAGAGAAATCGTGATAACTACGCTTATCAAGAATGGCGAGATCTGCGGAACCGAAATTCTCTCTGAAAATCTACTCAAGATGGAGCTTGGAGAGAAACGAGTGCAGTCGCTCAATGATACTGAACGAGTGCTGACGGCCCTAAATAATGCATTGAGAAAAGGAAGAGACATGGCTCAGAGTAGAGGACCGCTGATTTTTGTGAAGATCGACAAAGGCTACTATGGTAGCACCAGCTAGAAAAGCACATTCAGCAGTCTCTATCCCCTATTGTGTTCTAGCAAATATTTGATGAATTCAATTTAGATTTACGATAAATTTGAGTGATTTGTTAAGCCGTTAAGAAATCCTAAAGAATCCTTTGCCTTTGGAGAGTTTTTGTCTGCCAGCTGTACTGGCGGATGGTTGCAGTTTTTCCATAACCACATGCAGCGCAGCTTTTATTTCGAACGTGATACGCGTGTCTACCGCAACGTCGGCAACGTATATGAACAGTTTTGCCCGTGCGCTTCCCCATTGAAGGCGTGCCCTTTCCCACTGTATGTCACCTTGGGGGTGGCGAAATTAGGACAACATTGTCACCGCGAACGATGATTAGACCTAGTTTTCGCATGTTTTCGGGGTTTGTTGTGTCATCTGTTTCTTCCAAAACTAGGTTCAAGTGCTGGTCGAACCCCTTCAAGCGGCCTCTTAAGCTTTTGCCACCTTTGAGTCTGACAAGCACAATTTTGCTCAGGTTCTGTTCGAGAATATCCGTAGTCATCTCGCTCATTGTTGTAACCTTCAATGTACCTTGGTCATCTATACTTCAAACCTTCACATTTAAACCTTTAGACTTCAGTGGGTCATATCATCAGCACAAGAACCCCCCTTTTACTGTGACCATTTGGCGCTCTCAACGCCTGAATTGTCTTCTCAACAGCCAGCTAAGTGTGATTGGTAAAACCATGTAGTAAACAAAGACAGCCTGCTCAACCTGCGAACAGACGAATACTTCAAGCCTCATGTCTTCTCCAAAAAAAGAAACATCACTTGATGCGCTCAAGAAGCCGCTTCGCGCCCAAAGTCGCCAATGGCAAAAGGCTCTGCCGCCGCCTTAGCTTTGCATAATAACACCAAATTTGGAACTCGATCAAGGGAAATAACACAAAGGGCAATCGCAACTCAACCCACTAAATAGACGGCAGTTGAAGCCTATGCTGTCAAATCTCGAGAAAACGCGGCAAGTATTTTGGCTTGCCATGAGCCCTTAGCGCAAATTATTAAGAAAAGAGGATGATTTAGGTTTCTAATCTACCTTTTTGCCGCATTTTGGACAAAAGGCTGCACCATACTGAATTTGCGCGCCACAGTATCGGCAGAAGCTTCTTTCCTCAGGTACAGAGACGGCAGACGTGGTTGCAGGAAACTGAGTTGACCTTTTGATATTGAAGAATCCTACGGCNNTTCAGAAGTTCCCCTATCACCGGTATTGCTGCGCCTATGAGTAAAATCAGACCTGCCGTGTTGAACAGGTGTTCCCCAGATTTAGCTGAAAGGATGTCTAGCGATTTCTTGTAGAATATTGCACCAATCAGAGAGAAGACGTACAGTACAATGATGACTCCGAATACGCTGGGGACAACAAAAGTCGAGGAGACAGGCGAAGGCGTGACGTAAGGCGAAATTGTTGCGAATCCTAGCACAAGCATTAGGATAACAGCTATCNNGCCAAAGATGAATCCGTAGAGGGCGTTCTTAAAAATGTCTTCATCTTTGTAATTGTCTGCCATTCCCTTCATGGCAATCAATACCAGTATGATTCCGACTAGGCTGGCAAATGGGATTGCCAGCAAAATTGCCCCGATACCGCCTAGTGTTTTGTTCGATTCCAGACTCATTTATTTCCCCTTAAAGCAGATTTATGATGATACTAAAATAAGGTTTTCTGCCGAGGGCGCAACGCATCATCGCTTGCCTTCATGCTTAAGCTTATAAGGCAATCGAACCTAAAGGAGAATAAGGAGATTGAACGAACATGGACTGGGTAGGATTTCTAATACAGATTGTAGTATCTGTGGTAGTACTTGCCCCTTCGCTGTGGATTGCTGGAAGAATGCTTGCTGGCAAGGATAAGGCAAAATTCCTCGATGCTGTTGGAATTGTAGCTTTGGGAGTCATAATTGGCGCAGCGTTCAACTACATCGTCAATTGGCTTGGTTGGACTGACTTCTTCATGAGCTGGATTGGAGCATTAATCATGTTCATAATCTGGCTCGGGCTCGTCAAGCACTTCTTCGACTGTGGATGGCTAAAAGCGTTGGCAATATCTGTAGTTGCGGTGATAGT
>DUHG01000008.1:0-2105 GCA_013330975.1 Candidatus Bathyarchaeota archaeon | reverse complement strand
TATGGAACAAGATGGGGGGGAACGTTGGATGTTGCCCAACAAATCGGTGACGCCCTAAAGGCGGCAGGATACGAAGTTGACACCTTTGAAGCAAGAGAAGGGCAGCCAAGGCTTGCGTATTATGATTTGATAATAGTGGGTAGTGGAATTCGAGCAGACCAATGGACCAAGGCAGCTCTCAAGTTTCTTGAAAGAAACGCAGAAGATCTCAAACTTGCTAAGACTGCATTGTTTGTTAGTTGCCAAATGGCTGACAGAGAAGAAGAAGCTCAACAAAAAGCGAAGAGGAAATACCTATTTGAAATAGCAGAGAAATATGACTTGAGCCCAATTTCCTTGGGTTTTTTTGGAGGCTTCGTTGATTTCAAGAAGAGCCATGGGATAATCGTTGATGTTATTGTCAGGATAAATAGGAAGAAACTCCTTGCTAAAGGTCTTGACATACGCAAAGTCTACGACACTAGAAAATGGGATGATATAACAGCTTGGGCAAGAGAAATTGCCAAAGTGGCTTCAGAAAAGACGGGCAATTCAGGTTAAAATTCAGGCAGTATCAGAAAAGATTTTAATGTAAAGGTCCACATGTTAGTCTGAGGAAAAAATATGCCCACAGCGTTCGTGTTAATCAATACTGAGATAGGCTCTGAATCAGATGTCTTGAAGGAACTAAAGAAGGTTGAGGGAGTTGACGATTCGTTTGCAGTGTACGGAGTCTACGACATAGTCGCCAGGGTCAAAGCTGACACAATGGATAAGTTGAAGGAAATTGTGACTTGGCGGATTCGTCGTTTGGACAAGGTCCGATCGACTCTAACGATGATTGTCGTCGAAGAGAAGTAGTGGCAATTTCAATATTCCCTTTCTTTGTACAAATTACTGTAACTGGAACCATACCGAAACATCCAATAGAGGATCTGCTAGGAAGGTGTACGGTTACTGCTGGCAGTTTGTTGTTGTAGCTATACAGTCACATACTTTTAAATTTCAAAAGAGCCAAACGTCATAGCGCATCTAAAGCAGTGGGAGGTTGAAGGAAGAAGTCTTGACATTTCCCCCAAGTGTCTCCACAGGTGATTTTGCAGCGAGCGCAGCCCGCACTGCAGGTGGATGCACAGCGTTTTGCGTAGGTTGGATGGATAGGTTTGGAGAACCTCATGCCTTTTTCATCCCCCAACATGAGAGAGAATCCTAGCCTATGAATCCAACCACCCCCAAAATTTCACAATTTTGAAATCGAATTTTCAATAATACTTTTTAGCTCTTCAAGCTATTTTGCCTGTACAGGATGCATGTGATGCCGAAGCTGATAATGCATGTAGGTGTTGATGATACCGATTCTACGAAAGGGGGATGTACGACATACGTCATTGCTGTCCTAGTTGAGAAACTGTCTCGCTTAGGCGCCAAATTTCTTGACTATCCTGTTTTATTGAGACTCAATCCTAATGTCCCTTGGAAAACAAGAGGGAACGGCGCACTTGGCTTCAGGATAGAATGTGAAGAAAACCTTGTAGCCGCAGCCAAGGAAACGGTTGTGGAGACAGTTGAGGAACTATCTGATTTGGGTTCAAAGGGCACAGATCCAGGAATAGTCTTCGTATGNNATAATAGGTGCTTTGGCAGCTATCGGGAAGAAGTTCGATGGAGATTACACATACGAACTCATCGCATACCGCACTCCCAAGAATTGGGGGTTGAAAAGACTTGTAGAAAAATCCTCTATCTTTGAGATGGATCGCCTAACCAGACCGCTTACGTTCAATAATGTCGATTTGGAGAAACAACGTGTGATCATAACCCCACGTGGTCCAGACCCAATCCTTTTTGGAATAAGAGGCGAAAGTCCAGAAAATGTAAAGAAAGCTTTTGAGCTTATTAAGCCCCTCGAACCCGTGGAGCGATGGGTCATATTTCGAACAAATCAAGGCACTGACGAGCACATAGTTCGTGTTTCAGCTCTTCGCGAGCTTGGACAATACACCAATGTCGTTGCCAAGGGGGTTGTCTCGAGCAAACCAAGAAATGTTCCATTGCGGCACGTTGTTTTCTCGGTTAAGGATGAAAGTGGGGAAGTTGAATGCATTGCCTTTGAACCAACTGGAAAC
>DUHG01000074.1 GCA_013330975.1 Candidatus Bathyarchaeota archaeon | reverse complement strand
CCTTACCTCGCAAAAATCAGGGAAGCTTACCCAAACCTGGAAATGCACGATGTCTTCGGGGCAGCAGAACAGTGGGTTCAAGCCATACAGGTTTCTCCCGAAAAAGACTGGCTGAGCTTCTTCCTCAGATACTCCATACCCGAGATTGCCCCGCCGGAAGAAGTCATCAAGGGAAAGGAGGACAGAAACTACAGGGTAAAAGGCGTGCCATGGTACGAATGGAAGAAAGGCTTGAAAGGAGAACTCATACTCACTCGCCCCAACGAATGCCTCCCACTGGTAAGGTATCCCACGGGCGACCTCATAGAAGTTATGGACCCAGCCTTCAGCTTCGAAGTCAACCTCGAGCGAGGAAAAATGAAGATTACCCTCCCCGCCATAAAAGCCCTGGGAAGGGCAGCGGACTCGGTTGACTTCGCAGGGGCAGATGAGTCCGGCAACTTTCTGGGCTTCAAGGTTTACTCACGGCAGGTTAGCGACGCTCTGATGACAATAAGAAACGTTAGGTGGTGGGAGCTCTACCATGTTAAAGGGAGCCCCGGCAAGTTCGTCTTCCTTATAATCCCAGAAAACAATGTCTCGGATGAAACCGCATTTAAGGACGAGCTCCTACGCTCCCTTGTGAACATGTTTCAAGAATTCACGGCAGCAGCCCAAGCGAGGGCATTCCTAGTAGGCGGAACCGCTGCCATGGAGGACCAGAAAAACTACTTGGAGCTAATGATAACTCGACCAACTGCCTACGAGCTGATCGACACAGAGATCAAACAGAGGATAAAGGAGGGCAGATCCGTGGGTCAACTCAAACCCAAGAGGATTTTCGTTGTGGACAGCGATGAGGCGCTAAGTACTCTCACACGGAAGAAGATGGAAGCCTAATACCAAGAGCATGCCGCTGATACTTTTGGAAAAACGACCCAAAAAGTTCTCGCAGCGTACTGTTTCAATATCTGGAACAGCCCGTTCTCCAGTCTGGACATTGTGTACTAATGCATGGTGCTAAATATCCATCCAAAGTGAATTGAGAAACGGGTAAAAGAAAAATGGCTAACGCCAAAAAAGACGCAACAAAACTGGTTTTCTCAACTCTTTTAATTCTGCTGGCGTGCTCCCCTCTGATGACAATAGCATGCGCAACAAACGAGGACATTGGAGGTCAAGCATCACCTGAAGAAAACACAACGGCAACCAGCGACGAGCCAACTTTGTACGCTTTCGAAGAAGACGATCATCCAGTACTCATCCAAGAGAATGATAATGCCACAGATCAAGAAGAAAATGCCTCCGCGGAAAGTCTTGCTGACGACCTCTATACAGAAGGTGACCCATCCCTCATCGCACCTCGATCAATTTTGGGCAACACGACTGAAAATATGGCTACGGTGTTAATCGCCGCTGCTTTTGTAGCGGCAATCGTCATCGTCACAACCCTTGCTATTACTCAGCGCCGCAAAAAGCAGGCAACCTAAACTCATTTCAAGACTTCAAAAAACCCCCTTTTTTAATACTTCCAGCTTCCAAGGAAGGGAGATTAATTCCTCGCAAGAACACTGCAAACCAAATTCATTTGGAGGTTGTGATCCGAACGTCTTTCATCAAGATGTAAGGCGAAAGCGATGGTGGGTCTGCTTCAGCCCACCAGTGAACGTGTTGACGCTCTTTGCTTATCCCTGTTATGTTTCCAAGCATTCTCAGCGCATTGTCGCTCAGTCGAATATCTTTTAGAGACTGCTTGATCTCTCCGTTTTCAATCTGGAAGATGCCATCGCGCGGTATTGTTGAGAAGTCACCTGCAGCATAGTTTTGGAACCTTGTGTACCAAGTATTAGTCAAGTAGAGACCATGCCTCACTTCTTTGAACAATTCATCCCTGTTCATGCTGCCTGAATCCAATTCAATGTTCCATGGAGTGGGGGAAACGATTCCAGCGTTGGCAGTGGTTTGTGTTTTAAAAATTCTCGCCGTGGAAGTGTTGTGAAGAAAAGTCTTCAACGTGCCTTCTTTGATTATAACGTTCTCTTGGGCTGGCACTCCCTCATCATCGAAGAGCCGATTAGACATTGAATAGGCGGCTGGCACATCTCGCAAAGTGACAATATCAGAAGCCACTTTCTTCTCAAGCTGATCTGCAAAGACAGACAACTTGACCATCACGTAGTAAGCGGATGCCATGCTGCCCCACATGCTCAAGAGAGACCCCGCAAAAAGCGGATCAAAAACCACGTCATACTTGCCTTCCAACCCAGCCTTGGGGTTCTTAGCTTCTCTTGCTATCTCTCCTGCTTTTCTGCCTGCTCTCGCAGGATCAAAACCTTTCAGAGTTGAATTGCATTCAACCGCATGACCTGAAGCCTCCTTTTGCGAGAAAGCCCTTATAGAAAGTTCCACAGCGGATCGGCAGTCTTCTCCCTGAGGTCCCTCAGAAGATACTTGAAAAACATCTGAAACGCTCGAAAAGAGAATGCCGCCCGTGCTAGTTTCCGGACCGGCCAACTTCTTGGCCGCTTCGATGGCTTCGAAAACGTATTCCGCAGGGTTCTCGAGATTGTCTATGCCCTTGTCAGCTACGCTCGTCCCATAACTGAATTTTCCTTGAGCGAAACCGCCATGCAGAGGGTTTTCTCTAGAAACCCTAGCCAAATCGAATAGGCTCTTGAGTGTTGAGTCCGCCTTCTTGAAATTGGCTATTTGAGTGGCGACTACCCGTTTCTTCCAAGACAAAACTACAATTGTGACACAAGTGTTCCAAGCTAAAGAAGCGTCGATTTGGTTATTGCTGAATCGTACTTGGCGGTTTCGGGCAGCCACTGTTCGGGCAATAACTTCATCTGCGCCAAGAGCTTTGGCCTTCTTGACCACGCCCTCGGTCTTCGCAAAGGCTTCACTCATTTCACATATACTCCCCTAAGCCTAATCATCGGTCCACCTGTATAGACAGGTATTCCCTGTATAGGATCTCCTTTTCCGCACGTGGCTGAAGTATACTCAACCTTCTTGGATACCGCGTCTACGGCGCTCCAAAAAATTGGGGTTGTTGTCTCGATCACGGGGCGGGAAATGCGCTTTTTGAGTTCACCGTTCTCGATCAGGAAGGCTTCGCGACCCACGTACCGCTGGTTGAAGCGTTTGTCGTCAATATTCCATTCTGTGAACGACTTCATGTAGACGCCATGCCTGACATCCTTGAATATTTCCTCTTCATCGTAGTCGCCTGGCTGCACGAAAGTGTTGGCCATCCGCACTATGGCTTCACGGTCGAAATTCGTTGATCTGGAAGATCCATTGGCCCTAGCGCCCATTTTGGCCGCGGTCTCTCTGTTTTGCAGGAACTCGTTGATTACGCCATTCTTGTAGAGATATCGCGGTCTTGCTTTGATTCCTTCGTCATCATACTCATAGTAACCGTAGCTGCTCTTGACGGTTGGATCGTCAATTATGTTCACTTCCGAGCTGCCGATCTTGGTGCCAAGCCAAAAAAGCCCCTTTGGAAAAATGAAAGACATGCCGGCTTGGCTCATTTCGCGTCCCAAAATTCTATCTGCTTCCATGGGGTGCCCGCAGGATTCATGGGCCGCTATACCAGTCACTTCCGACCCACATACAAGATCCATTTTTCCAGGTGTAACAGATTCAGCCTCCCTAATCACGCTTCTCAACATCTTCGCCTCGTTGACCAATCGTTCGGTCAATCGCCATGCCTCTAACGCTTCCCAGCCGCCAGCATACCCAAACTGCTTAGGCGCTTGCTCGGACTTCCCGTTCTCAACAACCGTGAGAAACGCAAACGCGCTGACCCTAGGGACATAAGAAGAAATAACAGTGCCTTCAGTGTTAACAAAGTACTTCTCAGTCAAGCTTGTTCCTGACTGGAACATTCTTCCGGGTATGTTTATCCCCTGAGAAATCAACTCTCTATCCATCTCTGTGAACGTCGCAATTCGCGTTTCAGCAGGCACATCCTCAAGCTTCCTTTTCTCCTCCACCCTCCATTTTGCTTGAACACTCTTTTCTTTTGCGAAGGTGATCCTGTCCTTTCTCTTGGCTGCTCTTGCCAGCTTGTACGCGAGTTCAACCATGTTTCTAGCTTCTTTCCTCGTCCACTTATTGGTGGAGGCAAAACC
>DUHG01000169.1 GCA_013330975.1 Candidatus Bathyarchaeota archaeon | reverse complement strand
AAGTCAGAGACTGGAAATGCCCGATTTGCCATTGAACTTTTGTGGCGAGCTGGAAAATATGCAGACTCTGAAGCATCTGAGCTTGTGTTGCCGGAATTCATTCGAAAAGCATTCTCAAGCATATTTCCCTCAGTCAAGAAAAGCGAGCTGGATTCCCTGGGCATGCACGAGAAGCTGCTGCTCCTCGGCGTTGCTAGAGTTTTCAAGGAAAGCGAAAATGCCTACGCTCTGCTTTCTGAAGTTGAGAAAGCATATGCTATTGCATGCGAAGAATATGGCGAGGAACCGAGCAGTCACACGCAGGTCTGGAAATACACCCAGTTTCTCTCTGCCTTAGGTTTTTTGAAAACGGAAGTCGCTGCAGTATCCACCCGCGGCAGAACCACCCACATTTCTTTACCCTCAATACCCGCCAGAGAGCTCGAGAAAGAAATAATCTCTTGTCTGAAGGGGCAATCTAGATAATTGGATTTAAGAAAGGAATGTGCTATTGGAGAGATTTTCTGACAGCCAATGGTTGTGCTGCTTTTTCTGAACTTTGGATTGGACCTCATCCACCCTAGAATGTTAAACAATTCATAGCTGAGGCTTATTCTTCAATAGCTACCATAGATGAAGATCTTGTGGCAGCTAAAAATGCAGGATATACTGTGCTAGGTTTTTTCATCCTTCCGGAGAAAAGCTGTTGGGATAACTACGTACATTCCTATTGAGAAGAACATACGTGTTCTGAAGTCTAAATACAAAGGATGACAAAGAAGCTTTGAGCATTCCTGCCTCCGAAGAACTCGAAATCGAGATGTTCCGTAAATACTCAGGATACTACGGCTATGTTTTCTATGTTCTGCAAAAGACTTCTAGCTTGAACATTACTTCTTAACATGCACAGTCTGCTTGTTGGCAAAAAGACTTAACTTAACCATGTGCGAGATTGAATCCCGTGAGAATCATGGAGCTGGAGGAGGTTTTTTCTTCTAAGTCGAGAATGAAAATTCTAATACTTCTAACGCGGTTGGGCACACTAAATGTCTCTGAAATTGCCAAACGGATTGGATTGAACTACTCAGCTACTGACAAGCATTTGAAGTTGCTGGAGGCGGAAGGCGTCCTCGCAGAGCGAATTTACGGGAGGATTCGCATGTTTAGGTTTAATGAAACCTCGCCAAGGGCAAAGGCAGTTCAGAATCTCATAGAGGCGTGGGAACAGTCTAAAAGCAAGCAATCACTAACAGTTTTCAGAGGGAAAGCAAGTGACAATGGTTGACATTTCACCAAAACCGGAAGTCTATCGGGAAGCTACAGCCAAAGGAACGATATGCCTGAAGCCCAATACGATTAATTTGATNNCGCCACTGTCAAGACAAAGGCACAAACGGGTGTTGAGATGGAAGCTTTGGTCGCAGTTTCCGTAGCCTTGCTGACGATCTGGGACATGACAAAACAATATGAGAAGGATTCAAACGGGCAGTATCCAAATACAGCAATCCAAAATGTTCGCGTCGTTTCGAAAGTAAAGAGGGCGTAGCTGAATTGAGTGAAAGCACAAAACTGCATAAAGCTCATGCACCTGAAAAGTTGAATTTCGCCATCTTCATATGNNGATCTGCTTAGAACAGCAGGTCATTTTGTTCTTTTCAGAAGAGTCATCTCGGATGAAAAAGTGATGATAGAACACGCCGTGAAGAGCATTTTAGATAACCCTGGTGTAGATGCAGTCATTTTCTGCGGTGGGACCGGAATAACAAAAACCGACGTGACTATTGAAACTTTGTCTGCTTTCTTCGAAAAGACACTGCCTGGCTTTGGGGAAATCTTCAGGCGAATCAGCTACGACAAAGTAGGCTCTGCAGCGGTCATGTCACGGGCAGTTGCAGGAGTAGCCAAGGGAAAAGCTCTGTTTTGTATTCCCGGTTCTCCTGATGCAGTTAGACTTTCGGTAGAAATGCTTATTTTGCCCGAGGCGCCTCACATCGTTAGGCACGCGCGGGAATAACGAATGGTGTTGTTTGACAACTGTGGTCGACCCCTTCTAAACTTTAGGATAGCTGTAACTCAGCGCTGCAATTTTCGCTGTGATTATTGCCACAAGGAGGGCGAGGATTGCTCCCGCGGTGAGTGCCCCGATTTGGCAATCAATGAGGTTGTTCGGTTGGCGAGAATTGCCACAGAACTTGGAATCTCTCGAGTTAAGTTGACAGGTGGAGAGCCTCTAATGAGGGAAGATCTCTGCAGTATTGTTTCAGGGATAGCCGCTTTGCCAGGGCTAAAGGACCTGTCGCTCACAACAAACGGATCTTTGCTTGCCTTCGAAGCCCAAAGGCTGCGCAGTTGTGGATTGAGACGAGTGAATGTTAGCCTGCCGACTCTAAATAGCGAGATCTACCACAAACTTACAGAGGGAAAAATCGAAAAAGTCCTAGAAGGAGTTACGGCAGCCGTTAGCGCCGGGCTTAACCCCGTNNACTTATCATGAGGTTCTTGATTCATACGAAGAAATGCTTATGCAGAAAGCTGTGACCGTTGAGACGCGTCGTTTCATGCATAATCGCAGGACATACTATCTTCCAGACGTGACTGTTGAGGTTGTGCATCCAACAGAGAATCGGGAATTCTGTGCTCACTGCACTCGACTTCGGGTTACAAGTGATGGGAAGCTTAAGACTTGTTTAATGCGTAACGATAATCTAATTGACGTTGTGACACCTATGCGTAACGGCGCGGATGATGCCGAGTTGAAAATGCTGTTCATGCAGGCTAATCGAATTAGAGAACCCTACAACAAAACTGTCTAGCAGACAAGTGAAATTTTTTTCCGCAATTAGAAGGATTCATCATGCTTTCGTTTTGTCTTCGGTTTCCAGTTTGGTCCCGCATTTAAAACAGAAAACAGATCCACTCGCGTTCTTTTCTCCGCAACTCGGACAAACAACAGGTACTTTTCGCATTGATTTCTGAATGTTGTCGCCGGCTGTTTGGAATGCAGTTTGGATCTCTTTGGCAGCGAATGAGAATGCCTTCTCGAGCTCAGTGCTCATCTTGGCGAATGCTTGGCGCATCTCGTCCGAGGGTGTTGGAGTATTGTTTTCAACTCCTTTAGCTGTTTTAACACCGCATTTTGAACAGAAATTGTCATCTTTTGAAATCTTATCTCCGCAATTGGAACAATAGGTCATATGTATCGGTGCATGAAGAGTACAGTCAGGAATTTAAACCTTGTTTGATAGCATTTCTATGGAATTTTGAACTAGAAATGGAACTTGCGAGTTTTCGGTTGGATGTCTTGTCCAAATTCTTTTGCAAGTTGTTCAAGGAGAATTCGTTGTTGCGACGTTAATTTTTCAGGTACGGAGACTCCAATACGTACAAGTAGGTCGCCTTTTCCGTAACCCCTGAAACGCGGCATTCCTTTTCCTCTGATTTTGATGACTTCTCCAGGTTGCGTTCCTGGGCGTAGTCTTAGAGTTGTTGATCCCTCCAATGTTGGGATAATAACATCTCCTCCAAGAGCAGCTTGGGGATAGCTGATCATGAGAACATACATGAGATTATCTCCATCTCTAATGAAAGACTCGTTTGGCAAAAGATGGACAAGGACATATAGGTCTCCGGATTCTCCCCCATTTGGCGGCATCTCGCCTTCTCCCCTTAGCCTTAGCTGATAACCGTCATCTATGCCAACCGGTATTTTCACACTTATAGTACGCCGCTTCTTGACAAGTCCTGTGCCTTCACAGTTTCTGCAAGGTGAATCTATAATCTGCCCTTTTCCTCTGCAATTTGAGCATGGGATGACCTGTACGAACATTGTGAAGCTGCTTTTTCTCATTTGCTGGATTTTGCCTGCACCGTTGCATTTTGGGCAGGTNNGGAAACCTCCGCCAAAACCGCCGCCGAAAAATTGACGGAATATGTCACCGAACCCAAACCCAAAGCCCAAGTCTCGGAATATTGTGTCAAAATCAGCGCCTCTGAATATGTCTTCTCTTGTATAGCGCTGATCGAAGCCTGCATGTCCAAGTGTATCGTATTGTTGTCGTTTCTGCTCGTCTGACAGTACGGCGTAAGCCTCTGAGATCTCCTTGAATTTATCTTCCGCTTCAGGTGACTTGTTTCTATCTGGATGATACTGCATTGCAAGCTTTCGGTAGGAGTCTTTTATCTGATCTTTGGATGCGTTTCGTGCTACACCCAAGACTTCGTAATAGTCGCGTTTTTCAGCCATTGAACCTACCGCTGACCTCGAAGAATCACTTACTTGATCAAAACTGTTTCGGCTTCTACTTTACCTTATAGTCATCTGAATCTACAACCTTTTCGCCTTCGGAGGGACCTTGGGATGCTGGTTCCGGACCAGCTGTTCCTGCGTTTCCTGCTTGTTGCTGTTGCTTCGCCGCTTCCGCAGCAGCCTGCTGATACACTACCGTTCCTATTTCCTGCAATATCTTCTGGAGCTCTTCTGACTTTACTTTAACTTGCGCCATGTCATTGCTCGCCAATGCATCCTTCAATGCTGCAACTGCGGTGTCAATTTTGCCTGTCTGTTCCTGATTAATCTTCCCTGCGAGGTCTTTCTTGGTTTTCTCAGCCGTGTATATCAAGCTGTCCGCATTGTTTCTTGTTTCAGCTTCGTCTCGTTTCTTCCTGTCTTGATCTGAAAACTGTTCTGCGTCTTTTATCATGCGTTCTTTTTCTTCTTTTGAAAGCTTGGTTGAAGCTGTGATTCTTATTCTCGCTTCTTTTCCTGTGCCAAGGTCTTTCGCTGTGACATTGATTATTCCGTTTGCGTCTATATCATAAGTGACTTCTATCTGCGGTACACCTCTTGGAGCTGGAGGTAGGTCAACCAGGTTAAACATGCCCAGTGAGACGTTATCCGCTGCCATAGCTCGTTCACCTTGAAGAACATGGACGGTTACTGCAGTTTGGAAGTCCGCTGCCGTTGTGAATATTTGGCTTTTCTTGGTGGGTATGGTAGTGTTCTTTTCGATGATTTTTGTGAAGACGCCACCCAGTGTTTCCACACCAAGTGACAAGGGTGTTACGTCAAGTAGCAGCAGGTCAGTTACTTCCCCAGTAATTAC
>DUHG01000083.1:259-3726 GCA_013330975.1 Candidatus Bathyarchaeota archaeon | reverse complement strand
ATTCGAGATGTAGACCCTGTGGGAGGCATAACAGTGATTTCAGAAGAACCGTGCACCAAGTATTCTCGTCCGATGATTTCGGATTTCGTCAGCGGAAAGGCGGCACTTCCGGAAATGATGTGCCGGACCGATGCCTTCTGGGATGAAAACAAAGTTGAGGCGCTAACAGGGAGAAAAGCGATAGCATTAGACTTGGCGGAAAAAAATGTCAATCTTGATCACGGAGAACGAATTAGCTATGAGAAACTCCTGATTGCGACAGGGGGTATCCCTTTCGTCCCAAAAATGGAAGGGACAGACAGAGAAGGCGTCTTTACTTTCACAAATCTTTCTGATGCAGAACGCCTAGCTGAGAAATTGGAAGACTCTAAGAATGTGGTGGTAATTGGCGCTGGATTAATAGGGGTNNATTGCTCGACTCGAATGGCTCAGAGATAATTGAAAACGCTGTAAGAAAAGGTGGAGTTTCAATTGTAACAGGAAGTTCGGTTCAGCGAATCATGGGCAAAGTGGAGAATGACCAAAGTGTGGGTAGCGTATTTCTGACCAATGGTCAACAAGTGTCTTGTGATGTTGTGATCGTGGCTATTGGAGTAATTCCCCGTACGGAGCTCGTTGAAGGAACCGAAGTCAAGCTGAATCGGGGCATATTGGTGAACAACTGTATGCAGACCAGTGTTCCAGATGTCTACGCTAGTGGCGATGTTGCTGAAGCTTGGGATTTTACACTAAGCCAGAATCGTCTTCTACCTCTATGGCCTCTAGCTGTAGCCCAAGGAAAGGTAGCGGGCTACAATATGGCCGGCAACAAGACGGAATATGCAGGCGGAACCAACATGAGTTCCCTCAAGTATTTTGGTGTTCCAGTCGTTTCAATTGGTATAGCTAACCCCAAGGATCAAAATGCTTTTGAAGTACTGGTTAAGCATGACCCGGAGAAAAATTTGTACAAGAAGATAGTTCTAAAGGACAATGTTATTGCTGGCATAACTCTTGTGAACGAAATTGAGCGAGCTGGCACTTTGTTCTATCTCATGAAAAACCATGTTAATGTCAAGAGGTTCAAGCAAGAACTTGTTTCAGAAGACTTTGGGTTGGCTATGCTTCCTGCAAACTTGAGAAGAATAATGTGTTCGGGGTGTGCGTAGTGAAAAACTTGAGCCAGGTAAANNGATGCGAAGGATCGAACCGACAGAATACTTGCGTCTAGATTCAATATTATTTACGACGAAGAAATGCAAACAAGACCTGCTGCCGTCCAAGAACCCCCTCGTGTTTGGCGCTATTTCGTAGAGCCCAAAAAGGGGCAACCTGAAAACCAGACAGTGGATGATTATGTGATACAAACCGTTATGCGAATCAACACTGAAACAGGCAAAGCCTTTGTTTTCTCTAGCGGCAAAAACATGGGTGTTTTTAAAGGCGTCGGCTTCCCAGAAGATGTGGCTGATTTCTTCTGTCTCGAGGAATACGAAGGCTATCTGTGGACTGTACACGGTAGGTTTCCTACGAATACGCCTGGCTGGTGGGGAGGCGCTCACCCTTTCAACATTCTGGATTGGACAGTTGTGCATAACGGTGAACTCTCCAGCTACGGCACAAACAGACGTTACCTGGAAATGTACGGCTATAAGTGCACCATGCAAACAGACACGGAAGTGTTGGCATACGCCGTGGATCTGCTCATGCGAAAGCAGCATTTGTCTGTGGAAATGATGGCGAAAGTATTCGCAGCCCCATTATGGAGCGAGATAGATGATATGGAGCCTGAGCAAAGACGCCTTTACACTGTGTTTCGTCAGACTTACGGGAGTTTGCTGATGAACGGTCCATTTGGTATTCTAGTGGCTCACCATGGCGAGATGATTGGTCTTACTGACCGAATCAAGCTCAGACCGCTTGTAGCGGGGATCCGAGGAGATTTCCTCTACATGTCTTCCGAGGAGGCAGCTATGCGCCTTGTTTCGCCGATTCTTGACAAGTTTTGGGCTCCCAGGGGTGGTGAGCCAGTAGTTGGGAGGCTTCGCAGTCAAGAAGCTTTTGAGACAGCTATGGGTGAAAGGAGATAGACGATGAAGACTTACCTTCTTCCTGAGTACTTGGTAGAAAGAGATGAGAAAAGATGCATACGTTGCAAGGTTTGCGTAAACCAATGCACATACGAAACTCACCGTTACGACGAGGAAGAAGACAAAATTTTCAGCGAGGACGAAAACTGCGTGAACTGTCAGCGCTGTATCACTTTCTGCCCAACACATGCTATAACAATTAGAAAGAACCCTAACGTCAGTCGCGAAAACATCAACTGGACAAATGAGGCGCTCAGGGACCTGAAGAAGCAGGCTGAGATAGGCGCGGTTATCCTAACCGGGATGGGCTGTGATAAACCATATTTCACCTATTGGGACAGGCTACTGCTGAACGCAAGCCAGGTAACTAATCCATCCATTGATCCACTTAGAGAACCGATGGAAATACGAACTTACCTTGGCGCTAAACCGGACAAAATAGACTTGGAAATAGACAATGGCAGACTTCTGCTCAAGAATGAGCTAACACCCCAATTGCGTCTTGATACACCGATAATGTTTTCTGCCATGTCTTATGGTGCCATAAGCCTAAATGTTCACGAAGCTCTGGCACGCGCTGCAACTGAATGTGGGACATATTTCAACACTGGTGAAGGTGGATTAGATAAGAGCCTATATCAGTACGGCTCACACGCGATTGTTCAAGTTGCCTCAGGGCGTTTTGGTGTTCATTCAAAATATCTCGATGTGGGCGCTGCTGTGGAAATCAAGATCGGACAGGGCGCGAAACCGGGAATTGGTGGGCATCTACCTGGCGAAAAAGTCACTGCTCCTGTTGCGCGGACACGAATGATTCCAACGGGAACGGATGCGCTCTCGCCTGCTCCTCAACATGACATCTATTCCATTGAAGACCTTAGACAACTTATCTACGCGCTTCGAGAAGCCACAGACTATCGGAAACCTGTCTCAGTGAAGATTGCGGCGGTTCATAATGTGGCGGCAATAGCAAGCGGCATGGTTCGTGCTGGAGCAGACATTATCGCTATCGATGGAGTTCGGGGCGCCACTGGCGCTGCGCCAAAAGTCATTCGTGACAACGTCGGCATGCCGATAGAGTTTGCGATTGCGTCGGTGGATCAGCGTTTGCGTGAGGAAGGCATACGTAACAAAGCTTCCATGGTTGCGGCNNGCTGCGCTTGTGGCTATGGGTTGCACAGTTTGTCAGAAATGCTACACTGGGAAGTGCCCTTGGGGTATCGCGACGAGCGATCCGTGGATTTCAAAGCGGCTAAATCCCGACATAGCCACGGAGCGGTTGGTGAATTTGCTTCGTGGGTGGAGTTTGGAGATTAAGGACATGATGGGTGGAATGGGCATAAACGCGATTGAAAGTCTGCGTGGGAACCGTTTGGCATTGCGTGGTGTGGGCTTGAC
>DUHG01000083.1:0-205 GCA_013330975.1 Candidatus Bathyarchaeota archaeon | reverse complement strand
GCATTTATGAATGGACCAAAAATTACCGTTCATGGCAATGCTCAGGATGCCTGCGGAAACACACTTAACGAAGGACTAATCGTGGTTCATGGCTGCGCAGGTGACTTGACGGGTCATTCGATGCGGGGCGGAAAAATCTTCATCCGCGATGGCGTCGGTTACCGTGTGGGAATTCACATGAAGGAGTACCAGAAAAAAAAGCCAA
>DUHG01000082.1 GCA_013330975.1 Candidatus Bathyarchaeota archaeon | reverse complement strand
TCTCGCTCTAGCTTCATTCTTCGATTTCGTTCGCGATCTCAATAATCTTATCGACACTGATGGACTCTCCACAGAGGAGGCAAAACTGATACAGACCGTTCTCACAAGCCTCGACAGAGTCTTGGGAATCTTGGGTGAAGAGGAAGAGGAAAATTTGCCTCAAAAAGTGCAAGAGCTACTCAACAAGCGAGAAGAGGCTAGAAAGAACAAAAATTGGAAGACATCGGACGAACTAAGGAACCAACTTAGAGAAATGGGATATTTGATTGAAGANNTTCCGGTTAAATTCCATTCAGTCGTCAAATATTTGTCCTTATATAATTTGGAGGCCACTCCTTGCTCATAGGCAGTCAAGTTACCTAGTTCGAACTCGATTTTAAGTGCGTTTCTGAAACCAGAGATTATTGCGTTAGACGCAGTTTCGACAGCAACTGAATGCCCAAGCTCATTTTTCACTGACGTTATTCGATTCTGAGCAACGTTAACTATTTCTTCTAGGCTCTTTGCCCACGGCACTCGTATTAGAGAGAACATCTTTTCGAGGTCAACATTCAATAGAAGTGTACCGTGCTGCAATATTGTCCCGCTTTTGCGGGCCTGAGCACTGCCCGAAATCTTTCTATTCTTGACGGTCAGGTTGGGGCAGTTTCTCAGGTCTCCTTCATTGAAGTCTGCTGTAATTCCTAGTATCCGCAAGGCATCCTTTATTCCAGCATAAACCATCAAGTATGTACTGGTTGTGTCTGTAACACCCAAGTTCTGAGCGCTGGCTGTAACACCAAACGTGATTTCCTCCTGTTCATCATGGTAGACAGTGCCGCCACCGCTTATGCGCCTAACCATTGATACGTTGAGTTTTCTGCAATTTTCAAGATTAACTTCGATCATGGGATTTTGGAATTTTCCGATTGAGACAGCGGAGGGAGACCAACGGTATAGCCTAAGTGTATCTGGAACTTGGTTCGAGGCACGGGCAGCTAAGACGGCTTCATCAATTGCCATGTTCATGGAAGCGTTTTCAGTTTTTGTTTCAAGTAATCTCCATGTGTGCATGAGGTTCGCAACAGCTTAAGCAAAGTTTGAGTATGTTTAAATAACTTGTGAGATTAACAAGCGACAAGCCAAGTCGAGGATACGAAGCTAAATTGCTGGACTCAGAAAAGGAGCAGTTAGAAGCAGCTCTTCGAAAACACGGATTCTCTGATTTCAAGCTGTTTAACGCCGAAGAAATAATGGTATCAGAATGGGTTCGTATGAAATGTATGTTTGGCTGTTCGAACTACGGGAAAAACGGTTGTTGCCCTCCTAATGTTCCCCCTGTTGCCGAATGCCGAGAATTTTTTGGTAACTATCTAACTGCTGTATCAATCCGCTCAGAAAAGGCCGTTGAGAAGCCAGAAAAACGCTTCGATTGGAGCAGAGAAGTGAACCAACAATTGTTAAAGGTTGAGCGAGAAATTTTTCTTGCTGGATTTCATAAGGCGTTTCTTTTATTCATGGACGAATGCCGCCTGTGTGTCAAATGAGCGGGATCGCGACTGGAGTGCAAAAACCCCAAGAACGCAAGACCCAGCATTGAATCCTTCGCAGTCGATGTTTTCGCGACTGTCAGGAACCAGGGCTTTCCGATAAGCGTGCTGAGCAACTCCAAGCAGGTTATGAATAGATATGCGATATTGATGATAGAGTAATGAGGATCTGCGAATAATTTTCTTGAAAGAAACCCCGCGCTCAAGGCCTATGGGCGCTGTAGTTCTGTTAGTAACAGCCTTTGAAGGCGAGGGAAAGTATTTATTATCCTCGATTGAAACATCCTTTCAGATCGGAAAAATCGGGGATAAGAAAAATTATGTCTCTACAGAAAGGCGATTTCATATTAATCGATTACAATGCTAAAACTAAGGAAACAGGTGAAACATTTGACACTACAAACGAGGGAACAGCCAAGACAGCACACCTTCACAAGGAAGGAGAGACCTATGAGCCAAAACTTGTTGTTGTTGGCGAAGGATGGATGCTAAAGCCGATTGACGAAGCCTTCCCAACAATGGAACCAAACAAAAGCGCAACCGTAGAAATTCCTTCAGAGAAAGCTTTTGGCCCACGTGACCCTGAAAAGATCAAACGTGTGTCTTTGAAGCAGCTCTACGCCAAAGGTATCGAAAGACCAGCGATTGGCGCAAGAATAGAGTACGGCGGGAAGATGGCAACCATAAGATCAATCGGTGCTGGAAGAGTCCTTCTCGATTTCAATGCACCATTGGCTGGAAGAACACTCATCTACGAAATCACTATTCAGAAAAAACTGGAAACAAATGACGACAAAATGATCGCACTGATCCACAGACGCATACCCATAGCAGACCAAACAAAGTTCAGACTTGCCGCAGAGCCAAACACACTCACAATTGAAATGCCTGAAGAAACATTCTATCTAGAAGGCATTCAAGTCGCCAAACGCGGCGTGGCAATGGATATTCAAAAATTCTTCCCAGAGACAACTGCAGTAAAATTCGTGGAAATCCACAAAACTGAACCCGCAAAACCCTAGAGAAATATGCACAAACTCAAATCACCAAGGAATTTTTGGTGAAAAATCCGGAAGAAAGCAGAAAATTCAGGCAAGAGCTATCGACCGTCAATAACGCCAGTGACCCTCGCAACTTTCTCACAGGAATCATGATTCATATTTAGCTTCTGAAGTATCGTGTACCTTTCAGGTCTTATTGATGCCGCCATTTCCAAGGCTCTAACTACCTCTTCATCCTTAGCGCCAAGGTCACGAGCCGTGGTTGCTGCCCCCATCCTTTTCAAAGCATCACGAATCCTTTTCCAGTTAAAATTATGCAGGTAAGCCATCAAAATAGCCCCCACTCCGCATTGTTCCCCATGCATAGTTCCATTCTTCCTCATTGTGTCTAGAGCATGACTAAACATATGTTCCGAACCACTGCACGGACGGCTACTGCCCGCAATCGCCATAGCGACTCCGCAACTCACAAGCGCCTCGAGTAGAACACGAAGACCTTCTTCCTTTCTATTCTTAATTACTTCAGTGTTTTGGAGTACGAGTTTGGCGCTCATCAATGCCAAGCTTGCAGAATATTCTCCATAATATTCGCTCTTCTCATCATGCGCCAACTTCCAATCTCTGACTGCAGTAAACTTCGCAATGACGTCACCATATCCACTGATTACAGATCGTTTGGGAGCTTTCGCGATTATTTCAGTGTCGGCGATTATGGCAAGGGGTGCCTGCGCCATCACCGAGTAAGGTTTCTCAAATCCCCTAACGGAGGCGAGCGGGCTGGCAATGCCATCATGAGATAGCGCTGTCGGAATGCTTATGAAAGGTATGCCTTGACGTGCAGAGCTGAGTTTTGCAGCGTCAATTTTCGTTCCTCCCCCTACGCCGATTAGCACTTCTGGTTTGAATTCGCTGATCCTCGCTTCTGCAGCTAAAACATCCTTCATATTTGCTGTCTCAACAATTAGGGAGTCAACGCTAATGTCTGCTTTTTCAAGCTGTCGAATAACAGCATTTCCAGCTATCTTGCAGCTTTTGGGTCCAGCTAGAAC
>DUHG01000100.1:6758-6959 GCA_013330975.1 Candidatus Bathyarchaeota archaeon | reverse complement strand
AAACTGATAAATAAACACGTTTGAAGGGTTATTCTTGTGAAAATATGGAGCGAGGCTGTCTCTTTTTTCTTACATCCAGTTTTGGCCTGGCTTTCGAAGCAGAATTACTCTCTTCTCATAGTTGCGTCGGGTTCTGTTTTTTGGGCTGGGCGCCGTTCTTTCCTGAGCTTGGATTTTTGGCGTCTGTGACCTGACTTTACC
>DUHG01000100.1:0-6698 GCA_013330975.1 Candidatus Bathyarchaeota archaeon | reverse complement strand
AACTAAATCGGGCGCTGCATTTCAGGGTACACTTTTTTGGATTAATTTCACGTTTTCAGCAATTGGCTCGTTTCGAATATAGAAAGAAGAGTTGGGTTATGTTTGGGGTTATGTAGTGTCTTCTTCTTTGAAGCGGAGTTTGATTCCGCCTATTCTTGGGGCTAGGAAGTTGTATAGGGCTGCAACTATCAATCCCAGCATTAGCCCGCCTATGAAGCCGATTATCGGGATTATTATTACCGCTCCGACTCCTAGCACTTTGCCCAACTCTTGGAGAAATGTGGCGATGGCGGTGCCTGGCAGGAAGGAGAGTATTGATGCGATCAGCAGCGCTATTCCTCCGAATCCTAATGCGGCGACGATTGCGATTATTAGTCCTATTATTGTTGAAATTACTGCTAGCATTTTGGCTAGGGGCATTATGGGTATTGACTGTATTGTTTTTTCTTCCATAGGGTTTGACACCAATCTCCTTTGCATTTCAAGTTGTATTTAATCCTTAGTCTATTCAGCCAAAATGGCAAACAAGATCAATCTTTCGTTTGTTAAGTAAAATCTCATGGTTCTGCCCGGATCGGGGAGAGCGTAAGCGACGTTTTTGGCGTGTATGGCAAAAAGGAAACTGTGAATTCAGTTCGGCACCTGTTGGGAATGCAAGGTTGGGGGTCCACCTATCGAGGAGGCGCTCTATGAGACTCTGGAGCCCAACTTGCCCGTTGGCAAATACCGGCTTCCCGCAAAAGATGTCCTGCTGATGCGTTCTGGTCAGTCAGCTTTTACAATATGAAGGTTTATTCCAGAAGAATTACCCTGCTTCACAGCGGTGACAATATCACTGCCCAGCCTACTGCAGATGGTTCAGTCACGGTGCATTTTGGCGGCTGCGAAGAAGGTCGAGTGAATTCTCTCCCAATTATGGAGGGCTGGAACTATGCGGCGGGGTTAAACAACCTTCGAAAAGGGGTGCTTGAGGGCAAATATCAATTCCCGAGACCAAAACCCTCCCGTGGCTTCCTCTTTTCCCATATTATTTTTATCTACAACGCAAATCTATTAACCCTATTTATCAGGCTTTTCTTCGCTTATTTTTCTTTTTGCTGCGTTNNGGATATCGCCAATAAGTCCATGGCAGACCGCTGAGGAAACCCGCAGTTTTGTCTGAGAGGCCAAAATTGATTATTTCATCTTTGGGGTGTAATTCCTTCCAAGATTCTGAAAAGACTTCGAAGAAATTTTTAAGTTCTTCAATGACTTCGTCAGCTCTTCCCGATAGCGAAGTTTTGAGAAGATCTTTTGTCGACTTGTTAAATCTGCTGTCGATAGAGGCTGTTAATTTAGAATTCGTTATTGGAATTGGTGTGTGGAAGTTCAGGAAAAACGAAGTATAAAGGATAGGAAGATCTCCCTCGACTTTATACCATAATTCTCTGTAATGATAATCACTTACTACCCATTTCGGAGTCCCTTTCTGCGCATCTATCCACACCTCGATTCGTTCCCAATCAGAATGAGGGACTGTGGCGAGTTCATATTTCCAAAAATACATGAACCTCAAAATCCAGTAACTCTCCACATTTTCGTTTCTTATCCAGAATGGTTCATCTTTTGGGTCTCGATAGCCTGTGAACCTACTTGATCCTGCCTCGACCTCAGAGTTGCCGTAGAAATAGGTTGTTAGCACCTCAGCTTCCCGATGAATAACAAAGTAGCCAAAACCCAAGATACCTGAGAAAAGTATCATCCACGCAATTGTTCCATTCCATTGACCAGCCCAATTTAGGGGATCTAAAGGAGGATTAACAATATTGATGTAGAAGAATAGAAAGGACAATGCCAAGATCAGTGAGACTATTAGGATTAACAACCTCTCGTCTGGACGCTTTTCAAAAAGCTTCTTCGAAACTCTTCGCCACTGCCAAACCATCGCAAGTGAAACAAGCGTCACTGTCAATGCCGAAAACAGCCTTGTTAAATCAGACGGGTCTCTAATGTATACAGCAAGAACCATAAGAGCTGCTAGCGATAGAAAAAACACCCAAAAAATCATAGCTCTCAAGAAAAATTTAAGAAATTTTGACAAAAGCCGCTCCAAGGCCAGGCTCCTGACTCCTTTAGGGGTTCTCCTCAATCCTGCGACTTTAAGGACAAGCGGCCTGAATCTTGATGCCAAGTCAAAGGGATCCACTACGTTCGAGCCTATTCGCTTTCCTGATTGAAGATCGATCACATTGCCCCGAATGGTTTCGGAGGCTTCCACACCAAGGTGGATCGGTGTAAAAACTAGGTCCGGCTTTGGCTCGGTAAACTTCTCGGCTAGTGCTTCTCCAAGATTTTCTTTGGGTATGTTGCGAAGGTCTAGCTTTCTATCCAGATACGGATGTTCCTGCCTCTCATTCTTGCCGAACCTGAAGATGTTGGACCAGTAGTCCCTGAATAGGTAGATCTCTCTCTTTGTGATAACCAACGGCACACTGTGCTGAAAGACATAGCCCAGTAAACCGAAGAATACTCCGGTAAANNCCAAGCAAAAAAGTGACTGTAGTAAACACTCCCAACAAAAAGCCACCTATTAGACTCCGGTTTCGATAGCTCAAGAGCACAGTAAATAAGCCAACTGTAAGCGATGACAGAGCGACCATGCCGGCGGTTTGAAACGGAAGAGAGCATCCTAGAAAGAACAGAAAAATTCCGCAGAGAACCGCCAAACTGGGTTTTCCATAGTCTCCAAAGTTCACGGTTGTGGCCCATTGTTTGTATTTTGAAGGCGAATATGAATTTTTTCTATCTTTCACTTAACCGGAAAAATTCTCAGTTCTCAATGATTTTCTGAGTCTCAGCCAAGAAACCGCAAGCTTCTTCTCTCTTTCTAGTATTCCTACACTACTAACCAAAGCTGATGGGACACTTGGCGATGAACAGAATTGTGGCAATACTCCTAATCCTCGTAATCGTAGCAAGTGCTTTCTCCGCCCTATATCTATCGAATTTGCCCAAAGCCAACGTGAGAAATGAAACGGCATACGTTGGAGTTGCTTTTCAGGGAGAAACCGTCGCAGAAGCAAAACTCCTTATTGACCGAGTAAAAAACTACACAAACGTCTTTGTACTGGGTCATACCCCCGTGAGCAGAGATGAAGCCTCAACTAATGAGGTCTGCGACTACGCTGTCTCGCAAGGACTCAATATCATCGTAAATTTTGGCTACTACGACCCCTACGCCTCAACAATGGATCAACTTTTCCGTCGATGGCCTTGGCAACACACATGGGTTGAGGCAGCGAAAACTAAATACGGTGACGAATTTCTCGGCGTTTACTACGATGACGAACCAGGCGGAATACAACTGGACTGGGAGTGGTCCGAATTCTTCTTTGAAAACTACACCACTTATTTCACGCTCACCTTGGATACCCCGCTTCACCAGATATACCAAAGGCTTATTGATGCAAACGCATCTGGGCTACATCCGGAAAACTACGATATAGAAGCGGAATACTTCACAGAGACTGTTTTCAATCAAACTCGCGGACACATCCCCTCAGGAGAAGCCCAAGTCACAACCTTCACCTCAGACTACGCGCTTTATTGGTTCGACTACCTCAGTGGCTACGATGTGATTCTTGCTCAAATAGGCTGGAACCACACTCTTGAACAAGACATTGCTCTATTAAGGGGTGCTGCCACAATGCAGAACAAAACTTGGGGAACAATAATAACCTGGAAGTACACTTCCACCCCATACCTTGATAGCGGCGCCGAGGTTTACAAGCAAATGGTAGCCTCATATAGTGCTGGCGCCAAGTACATTTTAATTTTCAACTACCCTAAACTCGACGGAAACGACTACGGCATAATGCAGGAAGAGCACTTTGCTGCTCTCGAAAAGTTTTGGAAAGACTACGTGAACCCGAGGAGGAATGCCGACCTCTCCCAGGGACAGGTTGCCCTAATTCTTCCGAGGAACTACGGATGGGGAATGAGAAACCCTGATGACAAAATTTGGGGAATGTGGGGACCAGACGATAAGTCACACCAAATATGGAGCATATCCCGCCAACTTCTCTCTATATATGGCTTGCGCCTAGACATAATCTATGATGATCCTGCCTTTCCCGCATCAGAGAAATATTCGAAAGTCTACTTCTGGAACGAAACATTCTAGTTTCCCTCTTTTTCGACTTTGGCTGACCTCCCGCGTCCAAATCTGAGCTTGGCCGTTAAGATCTTCTCAGTTGCAAAAAGACGTGAAGCTACATACATTACGACCAGGGTGAAAGCGGTAACGTACACTATTCCCAAAGCCACAGTCAAATAGTCTCCGACAATTACTGCTTTGCTAGCGATTACTGGCTGACTGAAGGGAATTGCAAACAAAACTGCTTTCAATGCAAAGGGTAGTGTGTTAACATCAAGGTACATTATTGCTAGCGCAGGAATAAAAATCAGCGGGTAAATGTACCCAACAAGAGCCGTTGCGCCTCGCACATCTTCTGCGAATGCTGACATTATCACAGCAAGTGCTAGGCCAGAAAGCAAGGTCACAAAGAGTGTGATTCCAAGAAGAACGTAGCCAAGAGCGGACGGCGCCAAACCAAGTGCGCCCAAATCTATTCCTCCCCCTATGTCTACCCCCGATGTAAATGAACTCAACATAAACCTGTAGCCTATCATGTAGGTCAGTGCTCCAATTCCGGAGACTATGGCGGCGCTTGTTAGCTTGCCCATGAGAACGGCGAACCTGTCAACAGGCAAAGTGAGAAGCGTTTCAAGCGTCTTTGCCTCCTTCTCCATTGCCACAGAAGTTGCGGCTATCTGCATAGAGTATGTGAGTAAAATCATTATTGTTATCGGCAGAGCTATCGATTGTAACAATAAAACGCCGGAGAGCGTCGCGGGATCAACGTTTGGCTGAATTTCCCCTTTTATAATGGCTGATTGGGTCATGACAAGGGCGTCAGGAGCAATAATCCTGTTGAAAGTGTACACTCTGCTTGTTACCCCAGTTGAGCCAAAGTTGGAAAAGATTCCTCCAACCGTAAACTCGCCGAATACGTTGACTATTGCTGTAATTTTTGTGTTGCCTGAAAGGTAAAGAGTCATGTTATCGCTGAATCCTGATGGAATCTCGATAAACTCGCTGCTATTGTTAGCCTCTAGCAAGCCTTGTTCAACAGCTTCCTGTGGCGAGATATTCTCCATTACTGAAATCGTCGCGTTAAGATCCAAATAAGCTATTAGAGTGCTACTCCAGTTGCCTCCGTCATTGTCTAGGATCAGTATTTTTGCTTCTCTAGCTTCTTCTATGGCTGTTTGTTGAGCAAAACTTATCACTGCTCCCATTGCTGGGAAAATAATAACTGGAACCAAAATGAGTCCTATCAGGATTTTTGGGTCGCGGATTAACTCTTTCAGTTCCTTGATGAGTATATTTCCGAAACCCTTAAGCATAGCCTATCACCTTGGCAAAAACTTCTTCCAGGTTTGCGCTATCGTAGCGGGTTTTGAGCTCGCTAGGTTCTCCTTCAACTGCAATTTTACCTTTGTTCACTAATGCGACGCGATTGCATAGATATTCAACTTCAAGCATATTGTGACTGCTTAGTAGAACGCTTACTCCTTGTGATTTGACGTATTGCTTGATAATCTGGCGGACATGATAGGCATGCAGCACGTCAAGGCCGCTTGCTGGCTCATCAAGGACCGCGAGTTTGGGTTTTGTCATGAGTGCTCTTGCAACGAGTAGTCGTCTCTTCATTCCTTTACTGTAGGTTTTAGCCTTGTCTTTTAGGCGATCACCTAAGCCGCTGATCTCCGCAGCTTCTTTTACTGTTTGAACACTGTTACCGGTCGTGAATTTTGCCATGAATTCTAGATACTCTTGACCCGAGAGGTTTGGGTATGGTCCTGCTTCTTCTGGGAGGTAGCTTATGATTTTGCGGACTTCTGCAGCCTGGGAGACTGTGTCTATGCCAAAAACCTTCATTGTGCCTGACGTCGGAAGGATAAGTGTGCTAACAACTCTCAGCGTGGTTGTTTTTCCGGCTCCATTTGGTCCGATTAACCCAAAGATTTCCCCTTGCTTGATATTGAAGGATACCTCGTCTAGCGCTCGAATGTTGCCAAACTGCTTGACAAGAGCTTTGGCCTCGACTGCAAGACTCATGTTGGACTTCACGCTCGCTTTCCTCAATTCGTCAGGTAGATACTTAAGGCTTTATGGTTTTGCTGGCACGTCTTTTGCCCAAGGGATGGAAAAACGTCGAAAATTTGATTAAGGGGTTGGTCGGGAGGGCAGGATTTGAACCTGCGACGGTCCGGTTTCTGCATGTGCGCCCGACAGGCTGGGTGATACCCACCATGGGTGGATTTCTACAGCGTCTCCGCCGGCTAAGCTTGCTAGCCGACTCGGAAGCTCTGCCAGGCTGAGCTACCTCCCGACAGAAACCTTAACGATATAACAAAAGAATTTATGTGTTTTGGCGTGTTCATGCAGCATCAACAAATTTAAGGCTCAATGTAAATATGTTGAGCAAGAGGCGATACCATTTGCTCCATGAAAAATTAAGCATCCTAAAAGTAATGAACGAATCCACTGGTCACGTTACCTTTAATGAATTCGCAAACATGGTTGGTTTGACCCAAAGCGAAACATTAGAAAAGCTTCATGAACTGGCTGAAACGGGTCATGTTAGAAAGGT
>DUHG01000173.1 GCA_013330975.1 Candidatus Bathyarchaeota archaeon | reverse complement strand
AAAGCTACGGAGTAAGTGATAAAGGTTAACTCTGTGGGGAAGGAGTAATAGCTACCTAACAATAAAAACATACAATAAAAAAGAGCATAAAAGATTATGCTTGATTGGATCTAATATCTTCTGTCTCTGTATCCACTGCCGCGACGATCTCGTCCGCCGCCATATCCACCGCTGTAACCACCGCTGCGTCCGCCACCGTAGCCGCCTCTTCCGCCACCGTATCCGCCGCCTCGCCTGTATGGACGTCTTTCTTGTTCATACGTTTTGCTAGAGACATTATTTTCCGTGTTAACATCGACTGCAAGTGGTTCTTTTGCGGGCTCCAGTTTGCCGTATTTGCCTATATTCAAACGCATGTTTCCCTTGAATAGTGTCACGTAACCGTTTTCGACCCGAATGCTGTCATTTTCATTGACTTTCTCAATGTTGTCATCCCAGAGGGTTAGATAGATGCTTCCTGTTTCGTCTCCAACTAAAGCGTCGCACACGCGGTGTGCAGAACCATCTCGACCCATAGGAATATCTCTAATTTCGCTTTTTGACACGACTTTTGCTGTCACGTTGACTGCTCTAGATTGTGGGGTCAGTTCGCCTACTTTGGCTTCCACTGGTTGTCGTTTGTTGTCGAAAAATCCTTCAACTGCCAAACTATTTCAACACCTATTTGCATTCTCAAACTGTCAGATGCTATTTTGTATGACACACTTAAGGCTTTCGGACGGAGTTTGACCATCGAAGAGTACTCAGTTGAAATTTTCCTGTCCTTGTGTGAACGTAGTCAATTATCTCATTAGACGGATATTGCATCCATTAACCCAAGCTCTGGATAGGTAAAAACATGTGTCTTCTCAGGTGCAAAACTAACAGTAACTTTCGTCCCCACTTCAAACCATTTTTCAGCGAGCGAGGGCCTTATGACAACCACGGTATCGTGACTTTGGAGCCTAATCACATATCTGACAAATGTTCCTTCAAATGTCACCTTATCTACTTCGCCTCTCAGCGAGTTCTCTCGTTCAGTATCACCTCTTTCTATCGCAAATATCTCCGGTCGTGCAGCCAGAATAACCCTCTCGCCTTTTCTTACACTATCCCCCCTTGCTAGAACATTAAAACAGCCACGCAGTTCTAGCTTAACAATGCCATTTTTGGAAGCTACAACTTCACCCTCCAGGAAGTTTGATTCGCCTATGAAATTGGCCACGAAAAGGCTGTTTGGATTCATATAGAGCTCTTGGGGCGTACCCACTTGCACTATCGTTCCTTTCTTCATTACTGCAATTCTGTCCGAGATGGACATTGCTTCAGACTGATCGTGTGTAACATGGATTGCAGTTAAGTTCAGGTCGTTCGCCATTTTTCTTATGTCGTATCGAATCTCATTTCTGACTTTGGCGTCAAGCTGACCCAATGGCTCGTCAAGCAACAGAGTTCTCCCGCCCGCTGCGAGCGCCCTCGCCACAGCGATGCGCTGCATCATGCCACCGCTCAGCTCATTAGGAAAAGCCTCCAGTCTTTCGTGAAGCTTGACAAGCTCCAGCACCTCGTCACCAATGGTTTCAGCTTCCTTAAGATTGTAGTTCTTGACCTTGGGTCCATAGATGACGTTATCCCAGACGCTCATATGAGGAAACAAGGCAAATGTTTGAAAAACAAATCCGATGTCACGGTCTTCTGGCGGGACAGCATCTACTCGCTTGTCTCCTATCCAAATTTCGCCGCTGTCAGGCTCGATTAGTCCCGCAATGAGTCTCAGCAAGGTAGTCTTTCCGCATCCGCTCGGACCAAGGAGAGAAAAGTACTCTTGATCATGAACTTCGAGGGTTATATTCTCTAAGGCGGTAACGTTGCCAAACCTCTTTGTCAGATTCACAACACGGATATCAGGCATGTCCTAATCTATCCTTGCGCCTATTCTCAGCGCAATGTTAAATTCTATAGAGTTTGGCGTCAATATCTTCCTTTTCCTCTGGTTAGTAATCTTAGTGAGAACAGAATTATGAACGAAAGCAAAACCAGAATCCCCGCACCTAGACCTATTTCAAGCGGTGTCGCAGGAACAACCCCCTTAACCCAGTCTACTAGCAAAACAGGCACTGTTTTCAGGTTGGTCACCACAGCAACCGTTGCGCCTGTCTCCCCTACACTTCGAGTGAAAACCAATATGGCGCCTGAAAGGATTGAATACTTAGCCAGCGGAAAAACTATCGTTTTAAACACGTTGAATGGCTTGGCGCCCAAAGTCCTTGCAGCCTCCTCCGTGTCGATACTTATCCTTTCAAGCGCTGAGGACATAGACTTAACGATATAAGGGTAGGTAATTGCAAGATGGGCAAAAATCAAAAGGATCATTTCAGGAATGAATGGGAAACTCTCTTTCCAGAAGAAGCTAAGAGAGACTCCCAACGCTATTGAAGGCACTATCAGCGGAATATTCACGAGAACGTCCAGCATCGCTGAGAGGGATTTTCCGAGCTTTTTCCTTGCAATAAGGATTGCCATGGGCAACCCCAAGATGAAACCAAGCGCTGTCACAATCGCTCCCAGCGAGTATGAAACAAACAGGCTCTTCCAATATTCACCCCATATGCCTGACCCTCTAAGGGCGTCCAGCAAGACCCCGCTTAAAACAGCTTGAAAAGCGGGTAGTGCAACATACAATGCGGGAATCAAGACTATTACTATGAAAACCAATATTGTGATTGCGTTTCTAGACCAAGCGGCTTTTGAATAGCTTAGATTTCTCTCTGCTTTTGGCCAAATACTCTTGAATGGAAATTTTAAGCGTGGTCCAAAAATCCAAATTAGAGCGAAAATCGTGCAGGAAGTGACAATTAAGATCGTGCTTGTGAAAACAGCAGCGCCCTGATAAAGCAGAGGGTCTGAGATTGAAAACTGGTTTTTCATGTTCTGTATGAATACAGGTCCAGTTTCAAATGCTCCAGCCACAATGAATGTGGCACCAGTTTCTGACAGGGAACGTGCGAATGATAGGACGAAGGCTGTTATAAATGCGGGTCTTAGAATCGGTGAGGTTACTGTTCTAAATGCGACTAGTGGTACTGCACCCAACGTTCGTGATGCTCTCTCAAACTCCATTTTGTAGTCAAGCAGGGCTCCCACCAGGACCCTAACTACAACAGGGTATGAAAAAGTGAAGTGAAGCAGCATTACTAGAAGCCAACCTGGAGAGATAAGTGAGCCATTAAAGAGACTGGAAACGCCCTGCGTGCTGCTCCAGAAAAGAAGCAGGGAATAACCCAATGCTGCGGTCGGCACAATGATTGGTATGTCTATTAGTGTGTCAAGCGCGTTTAGCCATTTCGATTTTCCTCGCGTGATGATCCATGCCATGGGAATTCCAGCAAGTAGGTCGAGGGCTGAAACAATACCGGCAATTATGAAAGAATTCCCGATTGCCGTAAGAGCACGATTCATGAGCCAAGGCTGATCGAAAACTTGCTGTATCGTCCCGCCTTTCATAATAATCCCGATAATTGGGGGCAGCAGGATTAGACCGAAGAAGAGTGCTACGGCTGACAAGTAGGTTGTGTACTTGGCAGCCTTGTTGGACGAAAGAGTGTTAAGGGCGTTTACCACACTCTGCCCTAAAGAGCCTTTCTTCATATTCACTCTGCCCCTTGCACTCCAACTACTTCAGTAGCCTGTTGAAGCTGTATCCTCTCAATGTTCTTGTCAAATTCAGGTGTACACCATAAATGCTTTATGGAGACTACGACGCGGTTTCAATACGCAACTCCTGAAATCAGGGATTTTTGCGTGCATAATCCAAGAAATGCAAGCGTATAGGCTATGACCGTATCATTATTAGAAGCATCTTGAATCGCGTAATTGCTGACAAAGCATGTGGTTCGCCAGCAGGCATTATTGTGATTTCGCCCTTCTTGAGCTCGATTGGCTTGCCAGATATCTTAACATTGGCTTTGCCCACAAGTATATTTACAATTGCATCATAAGGCGCTGTATGTTCGCTTAGCCCTTGGCCCCGGTCAAAAGCAAATAGCGTTACAGTCCCAGCTTTTTTGTCGATCAACGTTCGACTAACAATCGAGCCTTCTTGATAGTTGACTAAATCAGCCATTTTCTTTGCCTGAGCTATGATTTTCTCTTGTTCCTCCAAATTCTTCTCATTCAATATTCAATCTCCTCCGTTTTCCCGAGTAGGCATAGCTTAGCTTTGTGAGATATTTACTTTTTCTATCTTTCGTTCTGCATCCCAACGTCTGAAAACCTCCTCCGCAACTTTAGTTTTTAAGGCGAAGATGTCTTCTGGATTTTCGACATAGAGGTATATCATGTAGACACGACCCAAAGCGTCGGAACGATGGAGAACCGCGGTGGGTTTCCTCGGGAGTCGAATTTGAATGCTGTCAAATGCCTCATTGAAGATTGATGAAATTTTCTCCGTTGGAACAGAATGATTGAACCCCAACTCAAACGTATAACAGTGAAGACTATTCTTCTTGTTCCCTTCGACAGTGTAGTTTGTGACGTCTCTGTCAAGAATCTGGAGGTTGCTTACTGAAACGGTATTGTTGCCGATTGTGAGAATTTTGGCGTAGTTTATTGTTATTTCCTGAACTATGCCTTCGACTGCACCCAGACGCACATAGTCGCCAACCTTGAA
>DUHG01000002.1 GCA_013330975.1 Candidatus Bathyarchaeota archaeon | reverse complement strand
AACGCATGATGATAAATCGCTGAACACCGCAACCGAGCTTGCTTTTTCGTCTTTGTTCACTAAAGCGTAGAAGGTGTTGTCTTTCGCTACGAAATTCACAGGAATTTTGGGCAAATTCATCTACTTTGCATCCTCCGAAATAGTCCTCTAAAATGTCTCTTCTAACCTATATATTCTGTCTCTTTCCTAAATTCAAGGATTGAGGCGCAAGAAGCCTTAAATTCTCTTTCTGCTGAAACCAAAAATCGGGCTTGTTATGGAAGGTTTAGCGGACACGTTTTGGGGTACTACTATGGGATCTGCAGTAATTCACCTGGTTGCCATAGCTTTTGGCGGTGACCTTTTTGGAGCTGGAATTATCTGGCTTCTTGTTTGCGTATGCGCTTCAAGCTTTTGGCGAAATCACGAATTTTGCCATTGCCTTTTTCGTGATGGATTCTGTTCGGGTAATAACGGGCATTTATGGAGTCATGCGCTGGATCAAAAAGAACGCTGTCTATTAACCCGCAGCTTGATCGACAAAAAAGGAGAATTGATCGCGGAAGGGCTGCTACTTTCTCTGCAGGTGCCAGAACCATACTGCGTTTAACACTAAGCCTATTGCTAGTATTGCCATTCCTATCCANNTCGCCTTGAAAACTCAGTATCTCGGGATAGCCACCCTTGTCGTACAGCTCTCCAGCTATCGCATGCAAAGCCATAGCATAACCCGCTACGAGGAAAGCCGCTGCCAGAACCAACTTGGCATGGAAAGTTAATTTCATGACTTGTGCCTCCTTTCTATTTCCTTACTATACAAATCACTATTGAGAAATATTTTGGTGAAACTGCCCAATGATCTCTTCCCTCTTTTCGACAGTTTAGCAGTCTAGTGTTTTGCCTAGCGCGCTAATCCTTGTAATTTAAGAAATTCAATCTTCTGCCTCTTTTTGTTTTCTATAGCTCTAAGAAGACTCCGCCCTATTTTTTCGGCAGTCTTTTGCCAGGCACTCTTGATCTCGTTCGATCGGTCGGCGAGTCAGACTAATACAGTTGGTTTTGTCTTTGCGTATCATAGACTGCGCTTTTTCTATGCGTCAAGCTGGAACTTCTTGTTTGTTTCTTCATGGTTCGATGAAAAGGTAGTAGCCATATCCTTCTCCATACATCCAAATCTTTACCCCTGAATCAAAGAAGAACATAAAATAGGTCGGTCCTCCGCCGTGAATGTGAAAAAGGCTTGCTTCGATAACTCTTGCGGTGTCTGTCAGATCTTCGTATGACGGCAGCATGATGTGTCCACCAAATTTGTGGAAAGGCTCATAGGCGCTATATTCCACGTTAAAACCTTGACTTTCCAAGTCTTCGATATACAATTGGATCTTTGACTTGTTTTCTGCGGAGGCAGTGGCGTTTGGAGTCAGGAAAACTGCGAGAAGGACTGTTGAAGCCAAGAGTACCACTGTTAATGCACTCTTAACGCGTGACTCCCTTTTCCTTATGTAGAAAAGCAATAATCCTCCTGTAGCAAGCAGCAGCACTATTGAAAGTCCCGTTTCAAGAGTATACGCAGTCTCATTGCTGTAGTTAGAGTGGGGAAAAAAGTACTCTAAAATTGCCCATGTGCATATGCCCCATAGAACGAAGTACCAAACGGTGAGGAAAACCGCTTTCTTGTTCCGTTCAGATAATTTTGGCAAATCACGGTCATTGTGTTATTCGGTTTGTTCAGATAATTACTCTTGCGGTTGCCTCAGAAGGCATGTTGTTCGTTAGATGAGTTTGCCTATGTCCTCAAAGTACTGATATAACTTTGCATTCGCTTCCTGCTGGTCGGCTGGCGGTCCAAAAAATGGATGGAACATCCTTATTGCCTTGTGGTTTTCGATTTCAGAAGGGGAAAAAAATGGATGGGGGCGAACGACTCATTCGCCCCAGTCTTCGCCTTCAATAGTCAACTCTTGAAGACTTACACATCCACCTCCAAAAGCGGTCTTAACCTCAAGCTCAAGCCCACAACACGGACAACTAAGAATCTCCCCTAATTCAACATCGCAGGGGATAGCCAAGACTGAATCGCAGTCTGGACACTTAGCTGCGTCATTTTTTGTTTGGAGATTTGAGCTTGCTGGGTTAATCATTGCGTTTCACTTTTGGGTAATCCTAACGGAAAGGCTGCATTGCTTTTAAATATTGTGACATTTATGCGGCAGATTGTGCTATTTATGTTTCAAATGGTACAATGCGTCGCTTGAGGGCTTAAGCACTGAAAGTGTCAATTTATTTAAAGAAAAGCAGACAATCTACTCTTATTCCTCTGTTTTCAATAAAGGGAAGCCGGCTTGAACCAACACTCTTGATTTTGTTTTCTGCCTGTTGAGCTAACTGAGAAAATCAGCTATATCGGAGCTTCATGTGTTATTTTGAGAAAAGCCCTTCTAATATTCGATTCGTATTTCCTCGTTTGGCCTCCGGGATAAACAGACAAAATTATGTGAAACTTGGAAAGGTCTTTTTCGTAGTCTTCTGTTATTTTGTGGCCCGCCAAGTCTCCAAATTCTGAGAACTCCGGAATCTCGCACATTCCTTGCAAGGCTTTCTTTGCTGAATTTCCAAGAACGAAGATTGTTTTTGGTTTGAGGCTTTTTATTTCTCGGCTAAGGAATTTGGCGCTGCAGGTTTTCAAAATCTCTCTGGGAACTTTCTTTTTGTTTTGTTTGTTGAGCCGGCATTTAATTGAATCCAACAGAAGGTAGCCTTCGTCTCTGAATTGATCCAGTGAAAGATTGAGGTACTTGCAGACTTCCTTTCTCAGATTCGTACTTTTTCTATCTTCAGCTTCGTTGTAGAAGTAGCTTTGTTTCCCATTCCATGGTGGAGACTCAGCAATAAACAAGACTTTGACTCCTTCCTTGCTCTGCCATTTTTCTTCAACATTAAAAAACACGAACGGCTTGTCTTCCATGTTCAACCTGTCTGCGCCACTGAGTGAGGTGCAGTCTCGACAGGCACCTATCTCATCTGTAAATTTGTGCAATTTCGGCTATTGCCTCCAAAAAGCGTTTGTTTCTACCAATGGTCTCGCCTGGTCTCTTGCTCTTCTTTCATTTCTTTCTCTATTTCGCGGTAAATGTTCTTCTCTGAGTCAGAGACGATCTCCAAATCCGCGCCTGCTGTTCTTTTGACTATTGGAACTTCTATTAGCCTGTCTTCTCTTTTTATCGGAGTGTATTTGATGGTTGTTTCTTTGGATGTGCTTGTGAGTTTTTCTCCTGAAGACCAAAGCTCGTACATTTTAACCCTGAAGACGTGCTCGCCTTCAGCTATTCCAGTCATGTCCAGCGTGGATGAAAACTCTGCTTCGTCCGTTGCAAGCAGCCCTTGAAGAATCCGCAGGTTTAGCGAGTCAATTTTCTTCTCGTCAAAGTGCAGGTCTGCGGTTACTCTTGAAAAGGATGTTCTTGAAGGCGATAATCTGAATCCAACTTTGAGAGTTAGCTCGTCATCCTTTGTGGAGCTGGTTATCTCAGTTATCTCTATCTGCTTCTTCTGCTGGGGCGCTCCCTCTCTGACTGGTTCAGCCTTGTGCGCTTCCGAATAATTGCTTAACGTTGGTTGCTTTGAACGCCTAATCTCCTTTTGGATTTCTTCTCTGCGACGGCGAGATTTCTGTTGAGGCAAGAAGGCTCATCCGCATCTATGTTGGACAAGCAAATAAAATAACTTATTAATCCCGCGCAAATCGGAAAAGAGGCTTGAGTGAGAATCTATGCCTGTTCCCACCGTTAGAGATGGAAAATGGTCGAAAGAACGCGAGAGAACAAAATCTGGAAGATGGCGAAGAAAACGCTCTGACGCCAACCAACCCAGAAAGAAACAATCAAACCTAAAGTACGCATTTCCCATAGCAGCCATAGGCATAATTGCCATAGCTTTGATAGTGGTTTTTCTTTACTTCCCTAGTCTGCTAAGACTGCCTTGGTGACTACAGGGTCGCCCGCTAACGTTTGGCGTTTGCGCGTTATCTTTAGGCGCGAGGGGGAGCGCAAGCGACGCGCCTGCAGTTTCTGACTGTAATGCCTTGTTGCTCTTACTGTGATAGAAGATTATTTTGTGGGAGAATTAGGAGAGCGCGCTACTTGTCGCGCAATAGTATTGGGAGATAGAATCTGCTTAGCGTGGATGCGTGTTATATGCCTTAGCATAATGGGGGGTCTTAGTCCCGCAGCTTCCACAGAATTTCTCCGTTATAGCTACAGGTTTCTTGCATTTTTCGCAATCGTACAGTAATTGCGTTCCACAATTCGTGCAGTATTTCTTCTCCATGTTATCTGTTCCGCAGATACAACGAACCATACGCAACAACCAGATTATTATTATCTGCTCTGCATTTTAAAGCTATAGCGTGCACGTTGTGTTTCCCGAGGCATCTAACAGTCGTCGGCTGGAACGTGCGAGGCGGAGCGAAAGCGACGCCGAGCGTTCAAGATAATTTCAGAACGTGAACCTAAGATTCGAAAAAGACTCTTTTCCTCTAAGCGAAAACATGTTTCAGCTTCTTTTGACGACCTCTGTTTCTAGCAGAACAGCTCACGCATCTCTTCTGGTCTGCCGGAATCTTTCTCCACTCAGGAGTCTTTGCCCGAGCTGACAACTTCTTGCCGCAGTCGCAGCAGTAATACTTCACTGGCTTTTCCTTGATTCTGTAAAATTGCACGTTTTGTCAAGCGCTAAGTCCTTTCTCACCTTTTTATCGGTATTGGTGCGAAACAGGAGAAGGACATTTGAGGCGGACCGAAAGCGACGCCGAGTCTGATCTTAAGAGTATAATCCCAGAACTTGACCTAATCATAATGTCATTTGCAGAACATTGGAAAAGGTTCTGGTACAAACTTTGCAAGCAATGGGTTAATGCGGAACGGGCTGCTCTCTGGAAGGCAGCTTGCGGGGATTACATTTCCCCTTAGGGCGTTATTATACTGCAAAATAATTTTCAATTTTTCTGGTGGAATCCCCTCAGGTGAAATCACGAAACTGAATTTTGCGTTGAATATGTCAGCATACGCCTTTGCCTGAAGGACATCTTTAATAGAAATTGCTCCGAGTTTCACCTCAACGGTGATAAACTCTTTTTTGCTCGAAGGCTTCTTTTGGACAAAACCCATTATGTCGGGTTTGAACTTCTCCGCAGACAAGGCTTTGAATAAGTAATACTCAAAGTTGTTTTGCAACTTCTCTGAAAAATTGCCCTGTGCCGTGATTTCCAAATGTGGGTTCGTTATGCCATCTGATGGCGCTATTTGACGACCGTCCTTAGCATAAACATAAGATTCGGCGACATAGCATCTATCAAAAATTCCCCTCAACTCTTGAAGATACGGGAAGTACAGTTCCTCCTTTTCTGGAGGCTTAGTTTCTTTAAACATGTTTACTCACGCGCGCTAATTCATTAGTTATTTCAGCTTTTAAAACTGCAGATTCTCAATCAGCGGGCAAATGCAACTTTGCGGCAGACACACGACAGTCATAGAAAAAGAAGAGAGTTTTTAGTAGCTACTTGCGTTTTTTGAAGAGTTGTACTCCTTCGATTGTTGTTACGTATTGGAATCCTTCTTCGATTAGGCTCATGGCTTCCTCTTTTCTTGTTGCTGCTCTGCAAGTCCATTCGTCGCTTTCAAGGTTGACTAGGTGCATGTATAGTTGTGTTGTGGTGAGTTTCTTGTGACCCATTTGATTCATTGTGAAGAATGCGTCGCCTGAGTCCCGAAGTGTCTTAGTGCAGAAGTAATGCCTGAAGTCATAGAGTCTTATTGTTTTGATTGTTGAGTCATGAAGCTTGTCTGCAAGTCGGTTTCTCATTTCTCGATAGCTGTACCCGTAGTTTGCTGATGTTCCGTTAAACAGTCTGTCGTTTGGGTTCAGGTTGTTGGTTCTCATCCATTCATCTATTGTAGCCGTCAGTTGCTGAGAAATTTTGATGATTCTTGGGATGCCTCCTTTAGCTGTAGTTGGTGCTATTGCTTTATGGTCTGTGTCTATGTCTTTGGCTTTGAGTCTGACCAATTCGATGGGTCTCAGTCCTGCTTCCATGCTGATTTGCAGCTTGATGGACAGCGGTTTCTGTGCGCTCGATATGAGCATAATCAGTTTTTCTTTTGTGGGCAACTTTATGATTTTTGCTTCTTGTTGGTAGAATGGCATTTTCCATTCTATTCCGTAGAACTTGCAGTATCTGTTGTAGGCTATTGTCAAGTTTCTCTTGTAGCTATCTGAGCCTTCCATTTGCGCTATGAAGGCTTTAACTGATTCTGGTTCTGCAAGGCTTGCGTGCCTTGAGAGTAAGCTGAGGGCTTTTCGAGTGAATCTTATTGTGTCGTCGCTCTTGTTGTCGTTTTTCATTTGGAATAGTACGTTTAGCTGTTTGGATTCGTCAGGTATGAGGTTCTTGTCAATTTGGCAGGGCGTTATCACTGGGCGTTTGTACCTAGAATCCACTCAGTTCCCTCCTTTCCCGAAAATAGGCGGTGTACAGTTGAAAAGGGCTGGTGTGTTGGCCGT
>DUHG01000131.1 GCA_013330975.1 Candidatus Bathyarchaeota archaeon | reverse complement strand
AAAAAGCGCTCGAGACTGAATTAATCAAGATTCAAAGAAGAGATGAGAAGACTCTAGTTACAAGTCTCGTAGAGGCTTCAGAAGCCAGAGCAGAATACAGTGCAGGTAGAGTCGCCCTCGAAGAAGCAAAAATGTTGGACGCCCAGGGCAACTACCTTGGCAGTTCCGAAAAATATGCTGATGCAGCAAAGATTTTCCAGAAACTCGCTCTTGAGCACGCAGAACAAATCGGNNCTTTTGGCTCTAGCCCATCGAAGCTTCTGCAAGGCACTCGAAGCCGGGGTCGAATTCGAAATCACCCGAAACAAGGCGATATACAAAGAAGCAAAAGAACACCTCGATGAGGCAGCGAAGTTCTATCTTGAGGCAGGCTTTGCCTCACTTTCAGAATACACCAAGGCAACAGAGAATCTTTTTGACGCCTATGTTTTTATGGACAACGCCAAGAAAGAAACAGACGTAGAAAGAGAGGCCAAGCTCTTTTCGATGGCAGAAGAAGTGCTTCAGACTTCCCTTGATTCCTTCGCCAAGGCAAAGCATCAAGAAAAGATCAATCTCGTAGAGCGTCTTCTTCAGAAAGTCAAAGAAGAAAAAGAAATGGCAGTTTCTCTAACCGAGGTTTTCCGATCTCCGACAGTGACTTCATCAACAGGGAGTTTCACCACTCTGATTCCAACTTATGAATTGGCGGTCGGATTGGAACGATTCGAACACGCAGATATTCAAGGAAAGATAGTTCAGCAAAGCAAGGAAATAACTGTCGGGGAAGAAACCGGTCTAAAGATTCAAGTAATCAACGTCGGAAAAGAACCAGTTCAATTGGTTAGAATCGAGAATATCCTTCCTGCGGGTTTTCAACTAGTGAGAACACCTGAGGGCTATTCATTCGAGAATTTGCAATTGACCATCATCGGCAAAAGCCTCGATCCGTTGAAGACCGAGGAAATTACCCTCACTGTGAGGTCTTTCAAAAGCGGGGTTTTCAACATAAGACCGAGAATTATATGCGTGGATAAAACCGGACAACAAATCACCTTCACAACTGACGCAGGAACATACAAAGTCTCAGATGCTGTTCTTCCAGACAGACTTTCAACCGGATATAAGGACCTTGATAACCTGCTCTTGGGAGGGTTGCCAAAAGAGTACGCGGTCGTTCTCACATCACCAGCAAACGACGAACGAGAGATCCTAATCAAGAGCTTCCTCGAAGCAGGAGTCAAAAATGGGGAAACAACTTTCTTTGTAACGACGGAAGTTGGCGGAGTCAGAGACCTGGCAGAAAAGTATCAGGATAATTTCTTCCTTTTTATCTGCAACCCAAGAGCCGACGTTATGATCCAAAACCTCCCCAACGTCTACAAGCTGAAAGGAGTAGACAATCTAACAGACCTCGACATTTCGCTGATCAAAGCATTTCGCTGCCTTGACCCTTCGAAAGCCAATGTGAGAAGAGCCTGCATCGAAATCATATCAGACGTTCTGCTCCAGCACAGGGCCCTGACCACACGAAAATGGCTCAGCGGCCTCCTTCCAGACCTAAGATCAAAAGGGTTCACAAGTTTGGCTGTGATAAATCCGCAGATGCATCCCCAAGAAGAGGTACATGCGATTCTGGGCCTTTTTGACGGTGAGATAAAGATCTCTGAAAGAGAAGCCCCAACTGGACTGGAAAAAGTCCTGCGAATCAGGAGATTATATAATCGCCAGTATGTTGAGAACGAGCTGCTGGTGACGAGGCAAAGGCTGGAATCAAAATAAGGTGAAGCCCCAAGCATCACTATTTCAGCCATTTGTTCTCAGTTACGGGCAAGACCCTGCGCTGCTGAACAATATCTGTGTGGTTTGAGTATAAAATAGTAATTGTTGGGATTTCAAAACCTATATAAATGCTGATAACGTCGTTATTGCATTTATTGTTCGGGGAGAAATGGTTTGCAGAGAGCAACTTTAAAGAAAATCACAGTTTTGGTTTTGTTCCTTGTCCTGAGTTTGAGCGCGTTTGGTTTGGGCGCATACCCAGTTAAAGCTGATGCTGGAGGAACAGGAAAGTATTTGGAAATAGAGTTTATGCCCAGTGAAAATCTGGGTCTATGCTATGTGACTGCAACAAAAATAGACTCTGGGCAGGTCTTTACTTTTGAAGCCGACAACTCTTCCACATATTCTCAAAAAGTCGGCGCTGGCACAGTACTGCTGGAAGCTTGGCCCGACGAAGACAATGGTTGGACATTTTCTCACTGGACGATAGATGAAATCCCAAAATACGTGGACACCATTCAATACAAAACTGTAAAATATGGCAAAGTATACGCCTATTTCGAAAGGAAAACTGTGGATATTACCGTTTCTGTACAAATGGGCTTAGGCAGCATTTCATATGCAGGTGAAGAAGTTGCCACACCGGGGAACCCCGGCATTGTTCCAGTTCCATTTGGGTCCGAACCCATTTTCACCTTCGAATCCACCGATAACCATCTTTCAGCCGCGATTATAGATTGGAATACAGAAACCGAATATTTTGCTGATCTAGTTCTTACCGAGTTTGCCACAAGTTACCAATTTCCACCGGTAAAAACTGATCATACATTGGACGCATTCTTTTCAGCTAATGGAGAGGCATATGTTCCAACGGGGTCTAACGTGAATGTTTTCCTAAGTTCAGAAGCGAGCTTGTTCTTTGGATTAGTTGACTCCAGCGGAACAGCAAGAGGGCGTGATTTAGATCTGCAATTCGACCCAGCTGATTTAGTTGTCTGGGAAATAACGTTGCTAGAGGTTCAGTTTAATGGAAACTCGATCGTGGCTCTAAGATATGACGATAGCAGTTTGCCCGAAGGCTTTGATGAAAGTAGCCTGAGAATGTACAGAGGAGAATTCAACTTTGAAGATTTCGAAGCATGTGACTTCAACGATGACGGAAAAATAGACGGACAAGACGTCTCAGCCGTAGCAAATGCTGCAAAACAAGATTATTGGTACGATGAGACCTACGATGTTTATCCCAGACCAGAAGGAGACGGAAAAGTCAACGAAGACGATATACACTTCGTAAATTCCATGAAGAATGCATTAGACAACATTGCGTGGGTGGACATAACGCTCCGCGTTGATGTAATCAACAATGTTATTTACGGCACAACAGATCACTTCTCAATATTCAGAGCCCGCTGATGAAGACTCCAGAACAGAAAAAGCTCTTCCTTCTTTGGCTAAGTACTATAACCCAAGCGATTCCTTCATGACTTCAATGTCTAGGCTACCTGCACGGAAAGTCTTTCC
>DUHG01000093.1 GCA_013330975.1 Candidatus Bathyarchaeota archaeon | reverse complement strand
CTCTCAATGGTGCTTTCGTGGTACGAACAGAAGGCTGTGGCCATACTGCTATCGCTGCTATATCTTGGTGTGAGAAACATCCGCATAGGACCAACCCTTCCAGCCTTCATAACACCCAACATACTCAAGGTACTGGTTGAGAAATTCAACATAATTCCGATATCGACACCTGAGGCGGATCTAGAGGCAATCATGGGTCAATAGAAGTTCACACTTCTTCTCTTTTTTTATGGCTGCGTCTAGAAGCAGTTTTCACTTTCTTTATCAGCCACGCAATGTTCTTCCCCAATTCCTGCATTGTTCTGATGCCTTCTTCGTCAGTTTCAACGTCTCCTTTCTTTGATCCAATACCAATATTCCAGTATGAAGAACCTGGGACAATCATTTGATTAATGAGGAAAAAATGGTTTATGGCATCGAAAGTTGGCATGCCGCCTGCTCGCCTAACTGCGACGACTGCTGCACCAATCTTTCTCTTGAACATTTGACCATTTGCTCTAGCTACGTATCCAGTTCGGTCTATCAGAGCTTTCATTTCAGGCGTCATCATCGAGAAATACGTTGGTGACCCCAAAATTATGCCATCCGCGCCCTTCATCTTGTCTATATATTCGTTGATTTTGTCATCTTCAATTATGCAGTGTTCATTTTTTGTATCGTAGCAGGTTCGGCAAGCGTTGCACCCTCGAATTGGATCGCCTGCAATATGAACAAGATCCGTTTTGATGCCTTCCTCTTCAAGNNCCCCAGTGATAGTACTCTGAATACAAACTAAAAAATTAGCACGGTGAGACACGGCAAGTTTCCATTGACCCCTGCAGGGTCAGAAGAGCACTCAAGAGGGCACAACAGTTATTTCAAAGAGCTTCGACCATAGTTTTCCTGTTACGAATAGCCTTTCCTCTTTAGCGTCATAGGCTATGCCGTTCAGGACGTCATGCACTTCAGAAGTGTCCGGAACGTACAGTCCCTCAAGATTTATCCACGCCTGAACCTGACCCGTTTGAACGTCAATAACTGCAATTCTGTCTTCTTGCCAGATGTTGGCGTAAACGTCGCCATCAACAAATTCAAGCTCATTGAGTCTGGCAACGGGGATACCCGCATCGTGCACTTGTATCTGTCCAATTATCTCGAAGGTTGAAGGGTCCAGAAAACGAAGTGTTGCCGACCCGTCACTCATAATTAGCCTAGCACCATCAGTGGTAATTCCCCAACCTTCGGAAAGGTAGCTAAATTCCTGAAGCGGAGCGAAAGACTGCTTGTCATAAACAAATCCTTTTTGCGATTGCCACGTTAGTTGGATAATTTTTTCACCAAAAATTGTGATGCCTTCCCCAAAATATTCGTCTGAAAGCTCGTGAAGCTGCACTGTCTTTCCGGTTTCAAGCTCCACTTTTCGCAGAGTTGAGCTTCCATAGAGTCCGGTGCCTTCGAGCAGAAATCCATTTTCGAACACGAGTCCCTGTGTGAAGCAACTTGTATTATGGGGAAAAACATTGACAATTTCGTAGGTATACACAATGGGATATTTCGGATCTGGCTGATTATCAAGTGATAGGTAGACAATTGGAACCGCGGCAAGTACAATTGAGGCAATCAATATAATCCCAAGATAATGTTTCTTCATTTCGTCTCACTGGATAGGTGACTTTGCGTTCAAGATTTTGCCATTCAGCCTATCCGTAAGCCTTCTCAAATACCTTGTCCAAAATCTCTGACAGCAAGCCTTTTAGGTTTCAACTGGTGACCAAGCAGCACGGACGTATCTCTTATGTTGGGCGGTCTATTTGGAGTGGCGTCAAAAGATAGTTGCGTTAGAGATTTGTTTTTCGGAACCGACTACAACACTCATTTGGGAACTGAAGTGGGTGGTTTGGCTCTCCTGAATGGAGAGATTGAGGTTTTTTCTCACGACATTAGCAATAGTCAATTCAAGTCAAAATTCGGTAAACACTATGGAAAACTGAAGGGAGAACTGGGAATAGGTGTAATCAGCGACACAAAAGAGGAACAGCCCATAAAGTTCGAGACAAAACTGGGCAACTTTGCTCTTTGTACAGTTGGGTTGATCAGGAATTCCGGGGAGATATACTCAAACCTGATAAAGAAAGGTGCAACCTTCAAGAAATCTAGGCAACGATCTGGAACAGGGATTTTAAATCAAACTGAAATTGTAGGAGAGCTGATTTGCACCGGAGCAAGCATTGCTGATGGCATAACCAACATGTACGATCAGCTTGACGGCTCCATTTCTCTTCTTTTGCTGTCCGAGGATGAGCGCGCCATATACGCAGCCGGCGATACCTTTCCTCTTGTTGTTGGATCGAAAAACGAAGGTTGGGCAGTTGCCTCAGAAACCACTGGCTTTCCGAATTTGGGCTATTCTGTACACAAATTTCTGGATTATCGTGAAATCGTATCATTTGGAGAACAGGGTCTAAACACCAGAGTGCCCTCCAAAGGCAGAAAGAGGTTTTGCCCTTTTCTACACGTTTATTCAGGATTTCCAGCTTCAGATTTCTATGGCATTAACTCTGAAATTGTCAGAGAAAGATGCGGTGGTTTCCTAGCTGAGAATGATACTGTCAATGCTGATTTAGTTCTCGGCGTCGCTGACTCTGGGCTTCCCCACTCGGTTGGCTATGCCAAAAGGAAAATTGAAATGGCCAAAGAGAAAATCGAAAAATACCTTTCAGAATTGAGAGAAGGAAAACTGGACCCAGAAGAATTGGAGAAAAAAATAGTTGCTGCTTTGGACCTTGTTGCCCCGCTTAGACGCCCTCTGGTTAAATATACTCCTGGCTGGGGAAGAAGCTACATTCCTCCTGTTCAACGAAAACGGGAACTAATCGCTAGGTACAAGCAAGTGCCTAATCCGCAGATGATACGCGGCAAGAGTATTGTTTTGGTAGACGACTCAATCAGAAGGGGCACACAGCTGCACAATCTTCTTGATGAGAAAATCTGGCCATTTGAACCAAAAGAGATTCACGGTAGAATTGCCTCTCCGCCCCAGCTCCACCCCTGCATCTACGATCTTTCCACAAAGCACAGCGAACTAGCCACATGCAAGAGTCTTGGAAATGTTAGCCAAGCCAAGGATTTAGCAATAATGAATTCAAGCAGCTCAGATTATGAGCTGATGGTGGAGGAGATAAGAAAGCGGATTGGTTTTACCACTTTGCGTTTTCTCACAATTGAAGAAATGGTTAGAGCGGTTATTGAAGCACCCAATGGTCAAAATCTGACAAAAGAAGACCTTTGCTTGTATTGCTGGACCGGTTGCCCCTAGACAAGGGGTAGGCACATCAAAATGGGAAGAGATCGACAGCTACTCCCGACACTGGGATGACATTGAGTATTCCACACTATTGGAACAGTTGCAACCTGTATCTATCAAAATCTTAATCCAGCCTGAGCGAAATTAAGACTTTAACAAAAAGCGCAACAAATGTGATGACTGAGGCTGCGAACTGAATTTTGTTTGGCTTCACTGCGATATCCAAGTTTCTCAAGGCTAAAACTTTTTGGTTTTCGCAGATCTAAAGGTGAATTAGAAGCACTTGCATCAATCGTGTCCCCAAGTCTTCAACTACGTTACCTATTGGGTTTTTACTACCAGAACATTGCATTGTGCATTGCTGATTATGTGTCTTGATACGCTTCCTAGGAGCATTGATGCCGTGTTGCCTAGACCCCTGCTTCCAACCGCGATGAGGTCAAAGTCTTCTTTCTTGGCTGTGTTTTCGAGAATTTTGGCTGGATTAGAGCCTTGAACGAGTTCAACTTCGTATTCAACGTTTTCTTTTTTCAAAGTCTCTTTGACTTCGATCACGCTTGTTTCCGCTTTTTGCTGGAAACCTCTTCCATATACGCTAATCACTTTTATGAATCCTGAAAATCTCTTAGCGATTGTTATCGCTTCGTTGAGGGCTTTTCTTGACTGTGATGAGGCATCATAGCCTACTAGTATTTTGATTTTGTCATCCATTACTATCAACTGCTCTTTCTTACGTTGTATTAGAATAATATATTTTCGATCGCCATCTTGGCGGGATTGCTTCTGTGGACTGAAATTGCCTAATTGTCTATCTTAATGCNNCATTAATGATCCTAGTTTGGATTGCACTTGTTGTCGGCACTCTCGCAATGTGTATAGTCGCCTATTTGACCTGGTCAATTTATCGTGAAGACCCTGGAACTCCAGAAATGCGTGAGGTCGCAAGATACATCAGAAACGGCGCCAAGACCTTTCTCAAGAGGCAATACAGGACTATTCTTTTGTTTGTCGCTCTCTTATCTTTGCCAATAGCGATATTTTTTCAATCGATAGAAGTCGTCATTTCCTTCTACCTGGGCGCTATTCTCTCCTTGACTGCGGCCTACATTGGGATGAATATTGCGGTTCGGGCGAATGTTCGAACTGCGAGAGCCGCGACGGTATCTTCGGCGAAGGCGTTCACCCTCGCTTTCAGAGGTGGAGCTGTTATGGGTTTGTCTGTGGTTGGTCTAAGTCTTCTTGGAATTAGCATATTGTACTTGGGCTATGGATATAGGGATCCGAGTTTGCTAGTTGGGTATGGCTTTGGAGCAAGCCTTGCAGCCTTGTTCGCACAATTGGGTGGCGGTATTTTCACCAAGGCTGCTGATATAGGCGCGGATTTGGTCGGAAAGATTGAGCAAAACATTCCAGAGGATGACATTAGAAATCCCGCGGTTATTGCTGATCAAGTAGGTGATAATGTTGGCGATTGCGCTGGACGAGGCTCGGATCTGTTTGAATCGATAAGTGATGACTATGTGACGGCGCTGCTTGTTGGTTTTAGCCTTTTTACTGGCGTAGCAGGAGAAATGAACATTATGATGTTTCCTTTTGCCCTGGGGGCTGTAGGCGTTTTAGCTACTATTGTTGGGGTTTTTGTAGTTAGAGGCTGGAAAAACGTTAGACCAATAAATTCTTTCAATCTTGGACTATTTACTGCTGCAGGTGTCGCAATTGCTGGGTCTTATTTTGTATCCGTCTGGCTGTTGAATGACGTGCGTATATTCTATTGTGCGCTAAGCGGCATTGTCGCCAGTACGGCTGTGGGACTTGTTGTCCAGTACTACATAGGGACTTCTGGGAAACCTGTTATGCAAATGGAAGAGGCTTCAAAGCGGGGAGTCGCTATGAATCTGATAACTGGCATGGCCTATGCACTCCAGAGTCCGGTTCTGCCGTTTCTATCGATTATAGGGGCAGTGTTGTTTTCTTATGTTATAACTGGAGGGTCCATTTATGGCGTCGTTGCAGCCAATCTGGGTACGGATATGGCTATTGGAATAATTATGGCTGGGGATGCCTTTGGGCCTATAAGTGATAATGCTCAGGGGATAGAACAGATGGCTGGAACTAGTGCCAAGAGCAGTTCAGCGCTCGAGGTACTCGATGCCACTGGCAATACAACGAAGGCTTATGCGAAGGCTTTTGCGACGGCGTCTGGAACCGTATCAACTGTTGTGTTGTTTGCTACTTATAGTCAGGTGGTTGGGCTCTGGTCTGCACCTTTGGGTCAGGCTTTTGTTTTCGGCATCCTGATTGGCGCAGTGGTTCCATTTCTTTTTGCATCATCCACTATTGCGGCGACCGCAAAAGGAGCTTTTGATATGGTTAATGAGGTCAGGAGACAATTCAAGGCCAATCCTCGTATTCTCGAGGGAAGCGACAAACCGGATTATGACAAGTGCATTGATATCAGCACAAAAACTGCATTAAGACGTATGCTTCTTCCAACCGTTGTGACGTTGGTCTCACCGTTGTTGGTGGGATTGTTACTTGGACCTCACGCCTTGGGCGGCATGTTGTTGGGTGGAACATGCACGGCAGCGTTGCTTGCCTCATTCTTCACTTTTGGAGGTGCATTGTGGGACAACACAAAGAAAAGCATTGAAGCGAAAGCCTTCTGGCTGAAGGGTAGCCCTACACACACCGCTGCTGTGGTTGGTGACACAGTAGGTGATCCTCTAAAAGATGTTGCAGGGCCATCTTTGAACATCTTCATGAAGCTTACAAACATGACCGCGTTGCTGATTGCTCCATTGTTGCTTTCCATTCCTCCGATCATAGAGCTTCTGTAGGGTCAGTTGCCCAATTTCAACTCCAGATATTTAGCAATAAATTGACCTTCGTGGTAGCGGTCAAGTTTTTGTCAACCCGCTTTAGCGGTCTCTTTGTTCACAGTATGTTTTTCTGATGCCAGCGTGTTTTTCTTGAAGGTTGGCAGTCTCACTATATGGATGCTTACGACTACTGCAAC
>DUHG01000001.1 GCA_013330975.1 Candidatus Bathyarchaeota archaeon | reverse complement strand
AGCTTGTTACTTAGTATGACTCCGAAACGCTTTTATTTTCGGAGCAATGTTCATTTCTCCAAGGTTCGAAGCTAACATGATTAATTCACTTCAAAAAGAAAATTGTTCGATGCAGTTCTTTAGCTTCGGCTATTACTTTTATTATTATTTTAACTGAGCTCAGAACAAACTGAAAATTTTTTGGTGATGTTCTGGGCGTGGGGATGGTTGATTAAATGGAAAATTTGAAAACAGATAAGAAAATTGTGGTGAAGTTTGGCGGTTCTAGCCTTGCCGATTATGAGCGATTGTCCAAAGCGGTAGCATCCGTCGTCAAGGAAGCGAAACTGGGAAGACAAATCGCTGTCGTTGTCTCTGCAATGGGCAAAACAACTGATATCTTGATGAATACAGCGAAGAACACTTCTAACGGAAAACTACAAAAACATGAGCTAGACGACATTTTAAGCATGGGTGAACGCACGAGCGTACGCATATTCTCCGCAGCGCTAAGGAACAACGGCGTGGAATCACGCTATTTTGACCCATTGGACAGCGACTGGCCGATTGTTACCGACACCGCATTCTCAAACGCTAATCCACTACTGGAAGAATGCAAGAACCGGATAAGAGAAAACGTGCTGCCCATCNNTAGCAGATTCCGGAGCAAAATTCATCCACAGCAAAGCGCTCAAGTACAAGCCAAAAGACATAAACGCCAGGGTAATCAACCACGCGGCGGGCGACTTGACTGGAGAAGGCACCATAATCAAAGGCGCTTTAGCCACTGAGTTGGGCGTGGACATGGGATATCCATCGCAGATAGCCGAAATTACAATCTTGGGGCACAACCTCGCCGCCAACCCCGAAATCATGCTGGAGATAATGGAAAAAGCTAAAGCTCAATCCACGCTTCTGGGCATGAGTACAAGCACCAACTCGGCGATCCTCTACCTCAGCGAAGAAAAGAACATCGACCAACTCTTCAACGAAACCCACAAGACGATATTGAAACATGAGGAAGCCTTAGCCATGGCAGTAAAGAAAGGCTTGGTCTTCCTTAAAATCAGCGGTGTGGGCTTGGAGGAAACTCACGGCATAATCGGAACACTCAGCGAAACACTCAGCCAAAACAGCATAAACATCAGCGGCATCCTCACCATCGCATCCAGCATCCTTGTCTTCGTCGACTGGAACGAAAGAGAGAATGCTTTACGATTAATCAAACATGCACTAAGGAGCAAAGAAACATGAATGAAGGAAAAACCAGACGATTAAACCGCATATTCCGCGACGACAATCGAACCGTCATTGTCCCAATGGACCACGGAGTAAGCATCGGACCAGTAATAGGCATAGAAAACATGCAAAACACTGTCACGCACCTACTCAAAGGCGGAGCGGACGCATTCGTTCTCCACAAGGGCATCGCCAAACGCGTAAACGTCGGACAGGCAGGCTTGATTGTCCACCTTTCAGCCATCTCAAACCTAACACCAAACTGCCAATGCAAAACCCAGGTGGGCTCCGTCAGAGAAGCCATACGTTTGGGCGCAGACGCAGTCTCAGTTCACGTGAATGTAGGCGCACAGGATGAATGCATCATGCTTACAACGCTAGGAAAAGTCGCCCACGAATGTGACCAGTATGGAATGCCATTGCTCGCGATGATGTATCCACGAGGACCAAAAATCCCAAATGAACACGATGCCACAGCTGTTGCTCACGCTGCACGCATAGGAGCAGAACTCGGAGCAGACCTAATCAAAACCAACTACACTGGGGACCCTGCAACATTCAAGCGAGTCTTGGAAGGATGCCCGGCGCCAGTTGTGATAGCTGGTGGACCAAAAGCGGAAACGCCAGTGGAGACGCTCCAAATGGTTCACGACGCGGTGAAAGCAGGTGCTTCAGGTTTATCCATTGGACGAAATGTGTTCCAGCACAAGAACCAAACGCTTATGGTCAAAGCCCTCGGGGCGATAGTTCACGACGGCGCTTCAGTCGACCAGGCGCTAGGAATTCTCGGTGAGACACGTTGAAGGAACTCTGGGTAGAAATCCCCCAGAACACACAGCTAGAGGAAAAAGAAGAACTCTTCACAATCGCAAATGAAGCCAGCGCAACCATACTTGAAGGCAATAAAGCAGCAAACCGAGCAGAAAACCGTGAAATAGCTGTTTTTGAGAGTTTCAAAGCTGAAGAAATCGCCAAACTTAGACGCGAAGGCAGGAAGACAGCATTACGAATAGCNNGACTACGTCATAATCAACTGCCGCGACTGGCGTGTCATCCCATTGGAAAACATTATAGCAAAAACCCGCGGCAAAACAAAACTAATCGCAGAAGTGTCAAAAGCCGAAGATGCACGCCTAATGCTGGAAACATTGGAGCTGGGAACAGATGGGGTCCTTCTCAGGACCACTGACGTAACCGAACTCGCCAAAGCCGTCGCTGCCGTTAAGAGAGAAAACACGACAATAGCGTTAGCCACAGGCAAAATCACTGCCATCAAGCAGATAGGAACGGGCGCCAGAGTTTGCGTGGACACATGTGACCTGATGCAGGAGGGCGAAGGCATCCTTGTCGGGAGCCAATCGTCTGGTCTCTTTCTGATCGAAGCAGAAGTCCACGAGAACCCGTACGTGCAAGCGCGTCCATTCAGAGTCAACGCTGGTTCGCTCCCATTATACACGCTAGCGTCCATGCAAAACACGCGTTATCTTTCTGAGCTGAAAGCGGGAGACGAAGTCCTTATCGTTGACAGGCAAGGAAACGTAAGAACCACAAACGTGGGTAGAGCAAAAATCGAGTTTAGACCCCTAATGCTGATCGAAGCTGAAGCTGGAGGAAAGAAATTAAAAGCGATACTACAGAACGCGGAAACCATCTGGCTTGTAACCCCGACAGCGTCGAAGTCAGTCACGGAGCTAGAAGTTGGCGACGAAGTTTTAGTCCACGTTACAGCACAAGGAGGCCGACATTTCGGCGTATCCGTGCCTGAAGAAAAGGTGATTGAAAAATGAAAGTGCGGGTCTGCGTTTCTGTTCTTCCAAAAACATCAGCAGAAGCGCTGAAGCTGATTGAGAAAGCAGAAGAGTTGAAAGCAGACCTCATCGAAGTGAGGCTGGACAAGCTTGACAAGCATGACAGACTTGCCGATTTGGCCTCGTACGGAAAAACGACGAAAATAGCCACAAACAAGCTCCTAAGCTGCCACGGCAACTTCAAAGGAACTGAAAATGAGCAAAAAAAAATCTTGCTCACTGCAGCCAAAACTGGGTTCAACTACGTTGATATCGAATTGTCAGCCTCAAACCTAAAAGAATTTACCACCCAGGTCAACGACCTCGGCGCAGAACTAATTATTTCTTTCCATGACTTTGAAGGAACCATGAAACTGCCAGAGCTGCACAGTGTGCTTGAACGCGAAATTGCCTGCGGCGCAGATATCTGCAAAATCGTCACAACCGCCAAACGATTTGAAGACAATTTGGCGCTACTTAGTTTCTGCTCAGCCGCCAGCAAGAGAGGGAACGTTGTTTGCTTCGCCATGGGTAAAGCCGGTAGAGTTTCTAGGCTTTTGTCGCCATTGTTCGGATGTGCATTCACCTTCGCTGCTATGGAAAGCGGAAACGAAACGGCTTCGGGACAGATGACTATCGAGGAAATGAGAAGCGCCTACAAGCTTTTAGGAGTCTAGGAATGGTTATATCAGGAAGAACTGAAGTTTTCGCGGTAATTGGCGATCCGATAGAACATACACTGAGCCCAACAATGCACAATGCAGCCTTTGAACATCTGGGACTTGATTATGTTTTTCTTGCTTTCAGAGTTACACCTGACGAAGTAGAAAAAGCTCTTCAAGGAGCCCGCGCGCTAGGCATCCGCGGATTAAACGTTACCATGCCGCACAAGGATGCCGTTACCGAGTTTATTGACGAGGCAGACGCTACTGTGAAATTTCTCAGATCAGCCAACACGATACTCAACCAACGTGGACGGCTCAGAGGATTCAACACCGATGGAATTGGAGCAGCAAGAGCCCTAAAAAACAGCGGCTTTGAATTAGCAGGAAAAAAGGCGCTATTGCTAGGAGCCGGCGGCGCAGGCAAAGCAATTGCATTCACCCTGACAAAAGAAGTTCAAGAACTCTGCATTCTGAACCGAGACGGTATGAAAGCGCGCGAACTAGCCAGCCTTCTTGAACCATTCGGAAGAAAAGTAGTAGGCGACGAACTTTCGCCAAAAAGAATCCAGCAGGAGATTCAAGACTCAGACGTGCTTGTCAACGCAACTTCAGTGGGCATGGCCCCAAACTATTTTGAAAGTCTAGTCAAACCTTCCTGGCTTAAGACAAGCCTATGCGTAATGGACATAGTCTACAATCCCACTGAGACCAAGCTTGTTCAGGAAGCAAAAGCAGTCGGAGCTAAAGTCATAACAGGGGTAGAAATGCTGCTCCACCAGGGAGCGGCAGCATTCGAAATCTGGACTCAATGTAGAGCACCGATGGAAGTGATGAGAAGCGCTCTCTTGAGCAAGCTTTCAGCCAAAGGCGGTGCAGCTTGAGCGGACGAGCTAGAGCCATAGCCCACGGAGCGGCAACAATCGTAAATGCAATTGCTCTGGGCAAAGGAGCTGCTTTTGGCTTAAATTTGTGGACAAAAGCTGAAGTGCAACTAACAGATGAAGCTTCAATCATCACTGGAAGTATCAATTCAGATCCAGAAGAGAAAACTGCGCTAATTGAAAAAACGGTAACGCGGGTTTTCCAGCACTTTGGCGTTGAAAAACAATATGGTGCCAAAGTCACAACTTCATCGAACATTCCTATCGCTAGAGGGCTGAAGAGCAGCAGTGCAGCAGCAAACGCGGTTGCCCGTGCAACGGTAGCAGCATTGACCAAGGATCTTGAAGATCTGTCAGTTATCAGCCTTGGAGTGGACGCGGCTTTCGATGCCAAAGTCACGGTAACTGGTGCTTTTGACGACGCTTGCGCTTCCTATTTCGGCGGAGCGGTAGTAACAGACAACGAAAAAAGGAAAATCCTTCAACGTTTTCCACTCCCCGATGGCCTAACGGTTTTGCTACATGTTCCAACAAGAAAAGCCTACACTGGAGATACTGACGTAAACAGACTTGCCAGGATTAAACCCGCCGTCAAAGCTGCCTTTCAAGAGGCACAGAGTGGCAACCTCTGGACGGCACTGACCCAGAATGGCATTGCTTACTCCTCAGCCTTAGGCTACGACAATTCGGTCGCGGAGCAAGCTCTAGCCGCAGGTGCATTAGCAGCAGGACTCTGTGGAAAAGGACCCGCTGTGACGATGGTAGTTCCTACCGCGAAACTCGACGCGGTAAAAGCAACCATACGAAACCACGAAGGAAAAGTACTCGAAGCACAGTTCAATAGCCAAAAAGCAAGGGTCGTTGCCTAGGAAATGATTGACGTTATTGTCAAGAAGACTGAAATCCTGGATGGTGAAGTTTGCGCACCCCCTTCGAAGTCCTACACGCAGAGAATGCTCATAGCTTCATCGCTTTCTTCGGGTACATCCAGAATTTCTGATCCATTGATTTCAGATGACACTGAGGCGACATTACGTGCAGTCAAGGCAATCGGCGCAAAGGTTGATGCAGAAAAAGGATGCTGGATTGTAAAAGGCACTTCCCCGAAAGGGGCAAGTGAACCTATAGATTGCGGTGAGTCAGGGGCTACTTTGCGCTTCATGATTCCGGTTGCAGCTCTCGCAGCTGAACCTTCAATCTTCCTGATGGGAAGCTCCCTCGAGCAGAGACCCATCGAACCCTTGCTTCAAAGCCTCAAACAAATTGGCGTAGAAACCGCCGTGAACAAGACCGAGGGCAAGTCATCCATCACAGTCCAAGGCGGAGGAATCGCAGGAGGCAAAACAAGCATCCGCGGCGATATAAGTTCCCAGTTTATTTCAGGGCTTATGTTTGCCTGCCCTCTAGCCCGAGAGGATACAGAAATTGCCATAACAACGCCCCTCGAATCCAGAAGCTACGTTCGAATAACACATCAAATTCTCACAAAACATGGCGTCAAAATCAACTCCTCAAAAGACTACAAGAAAATCATCATACCTTCGGATCAGGAGTACAAAAAGGTCGACGATATTGTCCCCGGCGATTTCTCATCAGCCGCATTTCTCTTGTCAGCAGCAGCCATAACCAATTCGAATGTGACAATTGCCAATCTCGACTACTCGCTTGCACAAGGTGACAAGGCCATAATTGGAATACTCAAAAAAATGGGAGCCAAAGGAAAAGTATGCAAAAACAAAGTCGAAATCAAAGGAGACGGTAACCTGCTGGAAGCCACAGACTTTAGCGCTAAAGACGCGCCCGACCTCGTACCACCCTGCACCGTCCTTGCCTGCTTTGCAAAGGGCACCACGACGATAAGTGGCGCAAAACGACTAAGGCTGAAAGAATCCGATAGGCTCGACTCGCTTACCATAGAATTGAAAAAGATGGGCGCCGACATAATCGCGAATGAGGATGGGCTGACAGTGAAAGGACCTTGCAAGTTGCACGGCTCGGATATTGATCCACATAATGACCACAGAATCGCAATGGCCTGCGCTGTTGCCGCATTGGGTGCAGAAGGCGAAACTATCATCCGGAATGCGGAATGTGTGAAAAAGTCTTATCCCAGATTCTTCAATGATTTGAATACTGTAGGAGCCAATTTGGTTGACAGGAAATTCGATAGGTAAAGAATTCATTGTAACTTCATTCGGCGAGAGCCATGGCAAAATCATAGGCACTATAATTGACGGTTGCCCATCTGGACTTCCACTGACTGAAGCGGAGGTTCAAAAAGCACTGGATAGACGAATCCCGAATCAGCCAAAAATAGTCTCTAGTCGCATTGAAAAAGACGAGGTAGAAATCCTTTCAGGAATCTTCAATGGCTACACCACGGGCGCACCAATAACCATGACCGTGGAGAACAAGGATGTGGAGTCAGGTGACTACGAGACCTTCAAGAACCTGCCAAGACCCGGACATGCTGATTACACAGCCCGCATCAGATATGGAGGATGCAACGATTACCGAGGATCAGGACGATTCTCTGGCAGACTCACCGTTGCGCTAATTATGGCAGGTGCTGTGGCGAAAAAGTTGCTGTCCCAATTCCATGTTGAGGTTATTGCCTACACGAAGGCCATTGGCACCGTGGAACAAGAAAAGTCTCTCAGCTATGCTGAATTGCGCAGTGGACGTCATGAATCCCATGTTAGATGCCCCGACAAAAAATGTGCAAAAGCTATGGAGGAAGCCATAATTGCCGCTAGAAACGAAGGCGACAGCCTAGGCGGAATAATAGAGGTAATCGCTAAAAATGTTCCAGCTGGAATCGGAGAACCACTCTTTGATGCATTGGACTCTGATCTTGCGAAAGCAATGTTAGCAATTCCAGCAGTAAAAGGCGTTGAATTCGGAGCAGGCTTCGAAGCCGCAACTCTGAAAGGTTCTGAGAACAACGACGCTTTTCAGCTCATAAATGGAAAAGTAAGTTGTCCCACAAATAACCATGGCGGCATACTCGGTGGAATTAGTTCAGGTATGCCCATAGTCATAAGAATAGCTGTCAAACCTACCCCATCCATCGCCAAAGAACAGCATACTGTAGACTTGTCCAAAATGGAGAACGCCACGTTGAAAGTGGGTGGCAGACATGACCCTTGTATTGTTCCAAAAGCGGTGCCAGTGGCAGAGTCGGTCGTTGCTATAACCATTGCTGACCATATGATCCGCGCGGGTGTTATTCCCAAGACGTTGAAGATAAGGAAGGAGTAGAATGCAGGATATACAGAAACTCAGAAAGAGAATTGATGAACTTGACGAGCAAATACTTCGACTTCTAGGAGAGAGGGCAGAAATAAGTAGATCCATTGGCTTGCTGAAGAAAGAAGAGGGAATGCCAGTAACAGACACTTACAGAGAGACCGAAGTGTACAGTAATATCAAGAAGAAGGCTCCTGACTTCGGCCTTGACGCTGACCAAGTTGAAGCCATTTACCGGCAAATAATTAATATGTGTATTTCCGTTCAAGAACCAAAAGAAACAGCAGAATAGTGTGAAGGCAAATGCTCTACGAAATAAACGAAAAAGCGTTGAAACTTGAAAGCCAAGGAAAAAAGATAATCAAGCTAAACATCGGTGATCCCGATCTAGCAACACCGAACGAAATAATCGAAGCAGCATATGATTCAATGAAACGGGGAAAAACAAAGTACTCATCTTCTTACGGCGAATTGCCTCTTCGTGAGAAACTCGCAAAAATACACGGGGTTTCAGCCGACAACATCGTTATAACACCAGGCTCCAAATGGGCTGTATTCTCTACAATGTATCTGCTCCTAAAAGATGGGGGAAACGTTGTCATTCCAACACCCTACTGGACGGCATATGATCTAATAGCTAAAACAGTCGGAGTAGAAACAAGACTCCTAAAGACAGAACTGGATGACGAATGGCGAATAGATCTAGACAAGCTTGAGAAATTGATAGACAATAAAACTCGAATGATAATCCTGAACAATCCCAGCAACCCGACTAGCAAGATCATGGACAACGAAGTTCTCGATGGCGTCGTAAGAATAGCCAATAACAAGGGCGTCACAATACTATCAGACGAGGTCTACGGAACAATCGCCTTCACGAAAACAAAGAGCATATTGGACTACGGTGAAAGTGAGCACATCGTGACAACAGGCTTCTCAAAAACGTTCACGATGACGGGCTGGCGAATTGGCTATGTTATAGCAAGAAAAGAGATTGTTGACCGCATCACACGACTGAACCAGATAACGGTAAACAATGTTCCTGTATTCATTCAGGAGGCTGCATTGAAGGCTTTGGAGCTGCAGAAGCAACTTTCCACACAAATAAAGAATGAATACCAAGAAAGAGCCAAAATGGCTTCAACCAAGCTCGCAAAGGCAGGATTGGAATTCACCGAACCCCAAGCTCCATTCTATGTGTTCCCGAGGAAACGAGGTTTGGACTCTGAGCGATTTGTATTGGGTCTGCTCGACAAAGGTGTTGCTGTTGCCCCTGGCACAGCGTTTGGCGATTATAGAGAACACTTCCGCATCTCTCTGACTGCTCCCCGAGAAGAGATTGGAGTAGGCCTTGACAGGATTTGCGAGGCGCTTTGATGGTAAAGACGGCCATCCTCGGCGCTGGCAAAATGGGCGTATGGTTCGCGAAGTTCTGTAAGGAAAACGGGGAAGAAGTAATCCTTGCCAGCAGAAATAAGAAAAAACTGAAACGATTAGGCAGGGAGCTTGGAGTTGAAACCGCCAACTTCGAGGAAGCAGTTAAGAAAGCGGACAATGTTGCCATATGCGTTTCCATCGATTCCTTTGAGGAGGTTGTTAAGAAAATTGCACCTGTCGTACGGGAAGGGCAAACCATTATCGACATTTGTTCAGTCAAGGAGAAACCTGTGAAGATTATGCACCAACACCTCGGGAAGGCATTGGTCCTGGGCACCCATCCTGTTTTCGGTCCAGGCAGCAGAGGAGTAAAGAACAAGACATACATTCTCACGCCAACCAGCGCGAAGGAAATCAAGTTTGCTGAGAAATACAAAAGGTGGCTGGAGGAAGTTGGAGCACACGTTTTCATAATGGCACCAAAAGAACACGACGAGTTGATGTCTACGGTTCTGGGAATGCCTCACTTTGTAGGGTTAGTTTCCTGCGACGCGCTACTGGAACAATGCGGGTTTGCTGATGCTAAAAAAGTTGCGGGCACCACATACAAGATGCTACTGACTTTGGCGGAAGCCACCGCCTTGGAGACCCCTGATCTCTTTGCTACACTCCAAACGAGTCTGCCCGAACTGGAACGAATCGAAGATTTATTCATCTCAAAGGCGAAGGAATGGCGGAGTTTGGTGAAGCAGAAAGACTCTGGGGCGTTGATTGGAAAGCTGGAGCAGTTGAAGGCGAGACTTCTCCAAGCAGACCGCGAATACGAGAAGTCATACGAGACAATGTATAAGATGCTTGAAGCTGCTGAAAATTAGCCTAAGCAGCTTTAGGGTAGGAGCCCAATATTTTTACGAAAACAGCGTACCCACGTAGAGCTTCTAAAACTTGTGCGCAGCGCGGCTCGCTTCGGTGCCCTTCAAAATCTAGGTAAAAGTTGTATTCCCAAGGCTTCTGCTTCGTGGGTCTCGACTCAATCCGCGTCAAGTTGATTCCTCGCTTGGCGAACTCGCCTAGTGCATTGTAAAGCGAGCCAGGCTTGTGCGCCGCAGCGAAAATAATCGAAGTTTTGTCTCTGCCTGTTGCTGGCGCATCGTCTTTGGATAGTACAAAGAAACGCGTATAGTTCCCAGGGTTGTCTGCTATGTTTCTGGCAAGGATTTTCATCCCGTAGAGTATAGCGGCTCCTTCGCTTGCCACTGCCGCGGCGTTTTTCAGCCCTTCCTCCTTGAGCATTTTTACGCTGCCAGCGGTGTCGTAAGTTGGGATGAGTTCCCAGCCTGATTTTTCCAGATACTCGCGGCATTGTGCCAGAGCTTGAGGGTGAGAATAAACTGTTTCAACGGCTTCCAGGTTTGTGTTTGGGTTGGCTATGAGACAATGTTCGATTTTTACTATGACTTCTCCGCGTACGTTCAAGTCGTAGTCTAGGAATAAATCGTATGTTTGATTCACGCTGCCCTCTATCGAGTTTTCGATGGGAACAACACCGTATTCGGTTTCTTGTTTGGCCACGCTTTCGAACGTTTCAGTTAGATTTCGGCAGGGTGCGATTGCGACTGATTCGCCAAAGAATTTGTAAACTGCGCTTTCGCTGTAAGCACCTCTTTCGCCTTGGAAGGCTACTTTCACTTCTTGTTTCCCTGCTTCCTTGTTTTAATGAGGCATTTATTTATACCATTTATCATTGCTTCGACGCTTGCCATTACGATGTCTTCTCGAGCGGCACGAGCTGAAACGATGGTGCCTTTTTCATCTTCGACTTTGATAACAACTTCGGCCACTGCGTTTGAGCCTCCGGTGATGGCTTCGAGGCGGTACTCTTTCAGCCTAATTTTCTCCAAGTTATGCGTTAGCTTCTGTATGGCTTTTAGTACAGCATCTACTGGCCCTACACCTGTTTCAGCAGCAACGTATTCCTTTCCATCCAAGACCAGTCTAACTGAGGCGGTAGGGATTACTTTGATGCCAGTTACCACAGCCAAGTCACACAGGTCCACGATTTTTTCTTCGCCGACCACTTCGCCCATAACTGCTGACGTTAACGCTAGCAAGTCCGCGTCAGTGACGAGCTTGCCCTTGTCACCTAGGTTTTTGACTCTCTGCACAATCTCTTTCAACTGCTCCTCGTTTGGGTGTATTCCAACTTCTTTAAGTTCAGCTTCAATACCTCGTGTTCCAGCCAGCTTTCCAGCGACAAGCTTCCTTTTGCGTCCAACCAGTTCAGGTTTTATAGGTTCAAAGGTTAAGGGCTTAACCGTTACCCCTCGAGTGTGAATGCCGGATTCGTGGGCAAACGCATTTTCTCCGACAATCGCTTTGTTTGCCTGCACCTGCAAACCCGTCAACGTGGAGACTATTCTTGAAGTGCTATAGAGCAAACGCGTGTTAACGCCTGTCTTAAGCTTGTAGAGCATATGCAAAGCCATAACAATTTCTTCCAGCGATGCGTTTCCTGCCCTTTCACCCAATCCGTTAATTGTGGCATGAACTTGCGTAGCCCCTGCTTCCACGGCTGCCAGTGAATTCGCGACAGCCATGCCGAAATCGTCGTGACAGTGAACACTGATTGGCGTCACAACTGTCTGTTTCAGGTCCTCAACTAGCTTGAACATGGTTCGTGGAATCATTATGCCAACGGTGTCGGGAATGTTCAGCCTGTCCATGCCTGCCTTCTCCGCTACTTTGCATACGCGCCTCAGGAATTCTGGTTGGGTGCGTGTTGCATCCATCGGCGAAAACTCGCAGAGCAACCCACGTTTCTTTACGTATTCTATTGATTCCGCAGCTTCTGATAGTACTTGCTCAGGAGTCATATTAACAGCGTACTTCATCTGCACCGGCGATGTCGGAATGAACACATGTACTGCTTGTACACCACATTCCATTGCGGCGTTTATGTCGGATCGGTTGGCTCGCGCTAAACCGCAGATTTCCGTTTCCAGTTTCTGCTTCACAATTTCCGTGACCACTTTCTTTTCTCCGTCTGAAGATGCAGGAAAACCTGCTTCTATAGAATCGACACCCAATAGACTCAGTTGTTTTGCTATCTCCAACTTGTCATCAAAAGTCAGCGATACTCCTGGCGATTGTTCACCATCTCGCAAAGTAGTGTCAAAAATACGAATCTTATTCTGTTTGCTACCCAAGGATATCACCAAATTTTCACTCCAGAGCCGCAGCTATGGCTTTGGCCATTCCTAACGTCGTCAGGTTCCCACCGCAATCAGGAACAGTCTGTCCATTCTTCAATGTCACAACAGTACCAGTCTCGATCGCGCTGGCTGCTTTCAAGCAGGTTGAATCATTGTAGCGTTCACCCAGCCAATCAAGCATCATCTTAGACGCCAAAATCATAGAGATAGGATTCGCCGTCTGTTTGCCTGCGCGATTTGGCGCTGAACCATGAATGGGCTCAAAGAGAGCGAAGTCGTCACCAATATTTGCGCCTGGAGCCATTCCCAGCCCGCCTATAAGCTGTGCCGCCTCATCGGATAGTATATCTCCGAAAAGGTTCGGAGTAACCAACACGTCGAAGACTTGAGGTTCTTTTATCAAGCGCATTGACGCCGCGTCAACATACAGCTCATTGAACGCAATGTCAGGATATTGCTTTGAAACTTCTCTGCAGACGCCAGCGAACATGCCATCAGTTACGCGCATCACGTTAGCTTTGTGGATGGCGGTGACTTTCTTTTTGCCATTTCGTCTTCTTGCAATCTCGAAACCCTTCCGAGCTATTCGCTCCGTGTTCTTTCGCGTGATAACCCGCAAAGCGACGGTAGTATCACCCAAAGAAAACTCTAAACCCTTGTACAAGTCTTCAGTGTTTTCTCTCACGAAGATCATGTCAATATCTGGTCTAATCGATGCGCTCTTTGGATATGATTTGATTGGACGTAGATTTGCGTACAAATCAAACATAAGCCTCAGCTTAACGATAACATCAGCCGCGGTTTCTCCAACTGGACCCTTCAGGCAAGCATCGGAAGATTTGATTTTTTCAACTGTGTCTTCTGGCAAAGCTACGCCTTTTTCCTGAAATGTCACGTCACCCGCTGCTGCGTCTATTATTTCCAGTTTCAAGCCAAATTTCGCTTGAGTAGACTCTAGAACCGCTAGCGTGGCTTCTGTCAGCTCTGGTCCAATGCCATCGCCGGGAATTAGAGATATTTTATACGTCTTCATTATTTCTTCATTCTCCTCCTCAAATTCTCGATTAGTCCTCCATCCGATAGAATCTCCAATATGAACTTCGGAAGTCTTGTTCCCTGAAAACTGCAGTTTCTGGAGATGTTCCTTATCTCTCCCGAATCCAAGTTCACTTCCAACGCATCCCCTTTGCCGACGGAATCGTAAATTCCCTTGCATTCAACAACAGGCAAGCCTATGTTTATGGCATTCCGGAAGAAGATACGGGCAAACGATTCAGCGACAACACACCTGACCCCGGAATATTTCAGCGCCAAAGGGGCTTGCTCTCTGCTAGAACCGCAACCGAAATTCGTGCCCCCTACAACGATTACCCCGTTTTTGGCTTTATCCGGAAAATCCGGGTCAAGACCCTCCATAGCATGCTTAGCCAGATCCACTGGATCAATCAAGACAAGGTATTTTCCCGGCAGGATCACGTCAGTGTCCANNCCCGTTATCGCCGAAGCCGCAACCGTCGCTGGAGAGGCTAAGTAAACACTAGCTCGGGTACTGCCCATTCTACCGATGAAATTGCGATTTGACGTAGATATACAGATCTCATCCTCGGCCAAGAGACCAATGTGACCGCCCAGACATGGCCCGCAAGCTGAACCGCAGACCAAAGCACCAGCATCGGTGAAAATTTCTATCAGCCCTCCCTTCACTGCTTGCGTGTAAACCTCTTGTGATGCAGGAATAACCAAGGTTCGCACCCCAGCTTTCACCATTTTTCCTTTCATTACATGTGCCGCTAATTGCAGATCCTCGATTCGGCCATTGGTGCATGAGCCTATGAAGGCTTGATCGATAGGCCTATCAACTTCAGAGACCGGTTTGACGTTATCTACAGATGAAGGACAGGCAACCATAGGTTCCAAACTCGAAACATCGACCTCTAATAATCTATTGTAATTCGCGTCAATGTCGCTTTTCAATACTTCAAACGGCTTATCGGTTCTGCCGCACAGGAACTCGCGTGTTGTTGAGTCTGCTTCGATGATACCGTTCTTGGCACCCATCTCAACAGACATGTTGCACAAAGTCATTCTGCCCGCTGTGCTCATGGAACGAACAGTGGATCCTGTGAACTCGGTAGCTTTGTATGTAGCGCCATCAGCTCCAACCTTGCCGATTATAGACAATATCAAGTCTTTAGGTGTCACAAAATCCGTGAATTTGCCTTCTACGTTAATCTTTACTGTTTCAGGAACTTTCAACCATATTTTGCCCGTCGCGAAAACAGCGGCTGCCTCTGTGGAGCCTATCCCAGTGGCAAAAGCGCCTAACGCGCCGTATGTACATGTGTGTGAATCTGCTCCAACTATTACTGAGCTGGGCAATACGTGCCCGTTTTCGGGCATAACTTGGTGGCAGATTCCCCCTCTTCCAACATCGTAGAAACGGATGCCCTGTTCATTTGCAAATGATCGAAGCATCTTGTGCAGTTCAGCCGCTTTGACTGATTCCGCAGGAACCTGATGATCCAGAATTATCACTATTTTCTTGTTGTCCCAGACGAAGTTTGCCCCAATGCGGTTGAATGATTCAACAGCCAAAGGTCCAGTCAAGTCGTGGACCATAGCCACATCAACATTAGCATCCACTATCTCCCCTGGGGTAACCTCTTTCTTTCCTGAGGCTTTCGCCAAGATTTTTTCGGTGATATTCATGTTTTTCACTTTTAGTGATGGGAAATAGGAAGAGTCGATTTGACGTGTTTGTCGATGTAGTTAAGGTTTTCCAAACTTACTCGTCAATTCTTATCGACTTAACGCCCCGCGCAAGCGCCGTTAAACCTGTTCTTGCCATCTCCAATATGCCATAGGTTTTCATTAGGTTGAGGAACGCGTCAATTTTGTCTGAAGTACCGGTTATCTCGACCATCAAGCTTTCGGTGGCTACGTCTACGACACGCCCGCGGAAGACTTCCACACAGTTTATTATGTCTCCGCGGCTTTTCACGTCGGGAACGTTGATTTTAACTAGTGCAAGTTCACGTGATACGATGGTTTCAGGTTCGAGCGTGTTGACTTTTACCACGTCGATGAGTTTGTTCATTTGTTTCTCGATTTGTTCAAGAGTTCTTTCGTCGCCGCTAACGGCTATCGTCATGCGCGTTATGCCTTTTTGTTCAGTGTGCCCCACGGTTATGCTCTCAATGTTGTAGCCTCGCCGTCGGAACATGTTTGAAACGCTGTGCAGAACCCCTGGCTTGTTTTCTACGAGAGCTGAAATGACGGTTGTTTTCTGTTTGGTTTCCATTCTTACCAGTCTCCTACTTGCCGATCTAAGCCGCAACCTGGCGGAACCATCGGAACAACGTCTTCTTCAGAGCATATTGGAACGTCGATGACTGTCGTGACTTTGCTTTGCAGAGCCTTAGCAATAGCCTTTTGGAAGTCGGTTATCGATTGAACTCTAATGCCCTGAGCACCATAGGCTTCAGCAAGCTTAACGAAGTCCGGATAGGTTCCGAGTTTTACTGCGGTATAACGCTTTTTGTAAAACATTCGCTGCCATTGTGCAACCATGCCAAGAACACCGTTATTAAGCACAACAACGATAACTGGAATATTCTCGATCACGCTACATGCCAGCTCCTGTTCAGTCATAATGAAGCTGCCATCACCAGCAATGTCGACTACTGGACGATCCTGGCACGCGGTTTTGGCGCCGATTGCTGCTGGAAACCCAAATCCCATTGTCCCAAGACCACCGCTGCTGATGAAAGTTCGCGGTTTGAGGGTCTTGAAATAGAGCGCACTCCACATTTGGTTTTGCCCCACTTCCGTGGTAACGATAGTGTCATCGGGCAGCATTTTCCTAAGGACTTGAAGCAAGGATTTTGGTTTGAGTTCTGTTGGATCACTCTTGTCTAAGGGGTTCAGTTGGGCTTTGGTCTCTTTGACTCGTTTTGCCCATGCAGATTCAGGTTTCTTCTTAACTTGTTGGATAATACGTTCATAGAGGGCAGCCAAAGCTCTCTTGGCATCCGCAACTATGGGGATGTCAACGNNCGAGTGCCTACAGCAAGCATTACATCTGCTTCGAGCAACAACTTGTTGGCTAGTGGATTGCCATGCATTCCAATGTTACCTATGCTTAATTGATGGATTTCAGGGAAAGATCCTTTTCCCATAAATGTAGTTGCGACAGGAGCAAGCAGAAGTTCAGCAAGTGTTACAAGTTCATCTGTGGCATTAGAAGTAATTACGCCACCGCCTGCAAGAATGACTGGACGTTCCGCTTGGGCTAAACATTCTGCGGCTTTGCGGATTTGAAGAGGATGAGGGGTTATGGTTGGGTCGTAGCCACGCATGTCAATTTGACTCGTGAAATTCATGTTGGCGATTTCTGTCTGCACGTTTTTTGGAAAATCTATAACAACTGGTCCCGGTCTGCCTGTCGTGGCGATATAGAAAGCATTGTTGACCGTCTCCGGGATTTCAGCAGCAGATCGAAGCTGGTAGTTATATTTGGTAATTGGTGTGGTAATGCCTACGATATCTGCTTCTTGAAAGGCGTCTCTACCAATCATATAGGTCGAGTTTACTCCAATTGTCGGAACTTGACCTGTGATTGCGATAACAGGACTGCTATCCATATGGGCGTTAGCTATGCCAGTAACCAGATTGGTTGCTCCTGGTCCTGATGTGGCGAAACATACACCTGGACGCCCTGAGGCGCGTGCGTACCCTTCTGCTGCGTGGACAGCGCCCTGTTCATGCCGAGCTAGGATGTGGCGGATTTTGGGGTGTGTACAGAGCGCATCATAAACTGGTAGTATTGCTCCTCCCAGTATTCCGAAAATGTGTTTGACACCTTGTCTTTCCAAGGATTCTAGTAGCGCATTTGCGCCATTCATCTTAGTTGTGGCCATTCTTCATGTTGCTCCTTCTATTGCTGCAAAACGACTTGAATTGTTCTGTGGAAAATGGGGATTCAAGAATTTATTTGTAACTGTCAGGTTAATCTCAGAGGAGAACCTAAATAAAACGCTCTGCCGGTACCCGGCGATCCCAGCTATTGAGGTGGCGATCCCTCATTTCAAGTTACTCCGCGAAACCTTCACGAACAGCATTAAACCTACGTTTCTGTAACAATAAAAAGATTATGGTGCACAAAAACATGCTCGACTTCTTGCGTCGAATACATCGCGTGTTACTTGTTTCTGCTTGAAAGCTATTTCTTTTTGCTGTTATAATCTGTTGTCAGAACGTTCATGCAGCCCAGAACTGCGTCCATGCTCGCCATCACAATATCTTCTCGGACACCCATCGCTGTGGCTGTTCGATTGCCCTTGCGCATTCGAACCATGACCTCAACCATGGCATCTGTTCCACCAGTGATCGCTTTGACATTGTATTGTTCCAGATGAATCGGTTCCACTTCAGCGATAGCTTGCTTAACAGCATTTATCGCAGCATCAACAGGACCTACGCCCATGTCTGCGCCACTCACTTCCCTCCCATTCAGCTTAAGCCGAACAGAAGCAGTTGGCGTTACAGTGTTACCGCTGACTACTGTAACCTCAAGCAATTGAATTGGCTTCTCCTTGCTCAAACCTAACACTGACTCAGCAATTGCTAGCAAATCAGCGTCGGTTACTGTTTTGCCTTTGTCTCCAACTGCTTTGACACGCTGGAAAATCTCCTTCAGAGGTTCCTCGCCCACTTTTAAGCCCATATCTTCCAGAGCTGCTTTTATGCCTGCTGAGCCGGAATGTTTTCCTGGAGCCAATCTCCGGGTACCCCCCACAAGTTCAGGCGCGATTGGCTCGTAGGTGCCAGAATGGGCCAGCATTCCTTGGGTATGAATGCCAGACTCATGTGTGAACGCGTTTTCACCGACAATTGCCTTATTCGGTTGCACATAAACGCCAGTTAAACGCGAGACAAACTGCGAGATCGCATATAGCTGTTCGGTCTTTATGTTGAGCTTCTGCTTATGCAGCGCAATTAGCGAAACTACGATCTCTTCCAATGAAGCATTTCCAGCTCGTTCACCCAAACCGTTTATGGTTGCGTGAAACTGGTTCGTCCCTGCTCGAAGTGCAGCAATTGTATTTGCTACAGCCATGCCAAAGTCGTTGTGGCAGTGCACGCTAACTATAGGGATTTCGAGGGAGTTTCTTAGGTCAGCAAACAACCTGTAACTCCGTTCAGGAGTCAAGACCCCGACAGTGTCGCAAGCCACAATTCTGTCTGCGCCAGCTTCGATTCCGACTGAGAAAACTTTTTTCAGATAGGCAACATCGGCGCGCGTGGCATCCTCAGCTGAAAGCTCTACAACTAGCCCGCAGTTCTTGGCGTGTTTGACCATATCCTGGGTTATCTGCAAGACCTGTTCACGGGTCTTCTTCAACTTGGCTTCTATGTGTAAGTCAGAAACAGGAATAATAAGATGAATACTGTCAGCTCCAGCCTTGGCTACAGCATCAATATCGCCAATTGTACCGCGAGAAGCGCTGCAAATCTCCGCCTTCAAACCAGCTTCAGCGATGAGTTTTACAGATTCCATTTCTCCGTCGGAGACTGCAGCGAAGCCAGCCTCAATAACATCTACGCCCAAATCATCCAACCGCTGAGCTATGCGAAGCTTATTCTCGGGTGTCAGAGAAACTCCAGGGGTCTGTTCACCGTCTCGTAGGGTAGTGTCAAAAACTCTGATCCGATCAGCAAAGCGATCTAATAAAGTGATACCTCATTTTACAGCCACTCACAAACAAAAGCAGAGGCAAAAGCAGGCATATAAGATTTACGATGTAGAAATTGCTTAGAAAACTGGAGATAGAACCGTGTACCATTGGCAAACATGCTAGGCAATTCCTTGGAAGAAAACAAAGTCATTCTCTCAGCCAGTCTGCAAGCATTACCTGATTTGTGTTGCCAGTCTTCGCTAGGGTGACGATCCCACGTGCAGACAGTCTGGCAACAATTCTGTGCGTCTGCAGTCTGCTTAGTTCTGCTTCTTTCCTCACGTACTTCTGTAGATACTGCCCATCATGAGCTTCTAAAACATCAACGACTTTGCGTTCGTCATCCGACAGAGTTTTTGACACCGACTCCAGTGGTGCACAAGCTTTGTTTGGCTGAATCTTGAGGTTGCTGTTGACAGCAACGCCAGAAGCTGCTTGTCTCACACCTGTATTCAGCTCGGGGAGAGCAACGTAGTATGCTATCCCAATGAAGCCAATAACAGACACGCCGACGAGAACAATGAACGCTATGCCAAAAAACGGCAAAGCGGAGAACTGAGAAGTTCCGCCCATCATGCCATCCATTCCACTGCCCCACATTCCGCTCATCCAGCTATAAGGCGACTGCTGAGCAGCAGCTAAAACATTGATGCCTAGGACTACAAGGAACGTCAAGGATGCAAGTGAAACGATCAGAATGATTAAGAAAAGATAAATCCTGCGCATTTATATCTTTAAAAGAGATATCTTACAAAGATTTAAACGTATTCCCTACAGAAGCATTATTCCATTGATGTTGGCACGTATCTGCCAAGGTAACCTTTGGTAATCTTTTTGGGTCTCGGCTTCCACAGAGCCAATCGCCCTGCAATCTCCGATTCAGGTAGCCGCACGTTCAACTTCCGACTGGGGATATCAACTTCAATAACATCACCATCGCGCAAAATCGCGATCGGACCACCAACTGCAGCTTCAGGAGCAACATGACCAACACAAGGACCGCGAGTCGCCCCAGAAAAACGTCCGTCTGTGATCAAAGCCACAGACTCACTCATGCCCATGCCTGAAATTGTGGCTGTTGGCACAAGCATCTCCGGCATTCCAGGACCACCGACCGGACCTTCATAACGAATAACTACAACATCGCCAGCCGCAATCAACTGTTTTCGCATCGCCTGGACCGCCTCACGCTCTGAATCAAAGACGCGTGCAGACCCGACGTGTTTTAGCATTCCAGCCGAAACAGCAACGGTTTTGACAACCGCACCTGCTGGCGCAAGATTTCCAGAAAGGATGGCAATTCCGCCAGAATCATGAACAGGCTTCTCCAAAGGACGAATCACCCCCCGATTCAGGACTTTGACATTCTTTAATTCTTCATTCAGCATCTTTCCTGTCACAGAAAGCGAATCAACATGTAGTAACGGTTTCAGTTCCTTCATCAATGCTCGAATCCCACCAGCCTTATCCAAGTCCTCTACATCAAATGGTCCACTAGGCACCAAACTGCATAGATGTGGAACTTTTCTGCCTATTTCATCGTATTTCGCAAGCGAAAGCGCTATTCCCACTTCCCTAGCAATTGCCGAAAGATGAAGGACACTATTTGTGCTGCCACCAAGCGCCATATCAACCGCCACGGCATTCTCGAACGCGTCGTTTGTGAGAATACGTGAAGGAAGCAAGTTGTCCTGGACGAGATTAACTATCTGTTGACCCGTTTCTTTGGCTATGCGCTGCTTCTTCGCGCTGGTTGCCAGCGAGGTTGCACATCCCGGTAGCGACATACCAAGTGCCTCTGTCAGACAGGCCATAGTGTTGGCTGTGAACATCCCATTGCATGATCCACAGCCTGGACATGCGATGCTTTCCAAGAGTTCTAACTCTTCAGGCGCCATTTTGCCTGAATAGACTTTTCCAATAGCTTCAAAAACAGTGTTTACACCGATTTTTTCATCATTGAACGTCCCCGAGACCATTGCACCTCCCGTAAGAGATATCGCAGGAATGTCTAGACGAGCTGCCGCCATCAGCATTCCAGGCGTTACCTTGTCACAATTGCTAATTAGGACTAAACCGTCTAGGCGGTGTGCCTGTGCCATGACCTCCACAGAATCAGCAATTAGTTCCCGACTGGGTAGGGAGAATCGCATGCCCTCGTGCCCCATTGCCAAGCCATCGCATACTGCTATGGTGTTGAATTCGAACGGTGTTCCTCCTGAGGCAAGGATCCCTTCACTGGCGGCTTCCGCCAACTGTCTCAGATGTATGTGGCCAGGGACAATTGTGGTGTAGCTGTTCGCTATCCCGATGAATGGTTTAGATAAGCCGCTGTTGGTCAAACCACACGCTCTTAGCAGAGCGCGGTGTGCTGCGCGTTCAACGCCGTGTTTTATTTCGTCGCTCCTCATCCTCTAGCATCCCTTGTAAGCTCATTTGTGACAATTATTTCGCAATTGGGTAATTTAAGGAGTTTTGCCAAATAGCCACATGTTTTTGTTCTTGAAACGTTACGTGCATTTTAAAATTAACTTCTCAATATTCATGCGCTGATCTTTGGTGGTGGCTTCACCCTTCTACCCAGCTTTATTCGCATGGCAATACGGTACAGTTTGCGTAGTGATTTTACTAGCTGTTCAACACTAGGAGCTGCAGAATATATCAGCGGTATCTGCTCGTATTCAGCCAGTTTCGTAGCATACTCGTCGGGTTGCGTCCGATGAAAAATCACGACTCGAGGCTTCAAATTGCTGACCCGCACGATCATCATTGGCAAGCTACTACCATCCACATTCGTGAAGACCAATGCTCTGTCAGTTGTAGCCCCGAAGAGTTGAACGTATTCCAACCCTGAAAGCGTTTCAACAGCTTTTCTGCTATCGACGACGGTATACCCGTTTACTTCTTTGATGTATTTGTCTTTGACCGCGACAACTTCGCCTTGAATGGCTCTGCATAGATACTCAACTCGAACAGGAATTGGAAACTCACGCAGATCGACCACAGCCATACTGGGGGAGCTCGTCAGCTTGGCAAACTCGCGAATGAAACGACTACCCTTC
>DUHG01000004.1 GCA_013330975.1 Candidatus Bathyarchaeota archaeon | reverse complement strand
GTAGTGATGGTTCATCCAGAATGCAGCGCAGAGATGAGGCAAATAGCGGATTTCGTTGGCAGCACTTCAAAAATGTGTGGCTTCGCGTCAGAGTCAAAGGCAAAGGAGTTTATTGTTGGCACGGAAGAAGGCATTCTCCATCGTTTGAGAAAAGAGAACCCAGAGAAACAGTTTTTCATNNCATGTTTCAAAGCACAGTCATTGTCAAATCGTAACAATCATGGTTTTGAGTATTTTTACGCCTTTTTTCGTGGTTAGCTCGTTGCTTAGCTTTCGAATCTCACTTGCTCTTCCTCTAACTGCGATAGCCTCAAGACAATCACGTTCTCCAACGTGGACATGCATTGTAGATGAGACTACAGAAGAATGATCATGCTGAACCTCAGTAAGCCCCGACTCAAGCCCTTTAACTTCATGATCATAAATCATCAGCAACAAGCCTGTTTGATCAGCATCCTCTTCTCTAAGCCATTTCTTGTCTGAGACAAACAGTGCTACGGCATCTTGTATTGCCTTTGAACGGCTCTTGTATCCCACCTTGGCTGAGATTTCATCGAGTTCTTTGAGAAGGTCAGGAGGAAAAGTTACACCAATACGAGTAATCTTTGTCATGTTTCTCAACCAACTTGATTTGGCGCTGTAACCCTAAAAACTTTTACACGTTGGATACGCCCAACAGCGTTTACCCCAGTCATCTTTACGTTCTTGAGATAATTTCTCTCCAAGTTTGTTGGAAATACTAAAATGTTGCAGGGCATCTCTAAAGTGGTGGAGTCAGCGACATGCTTCATAATGAGCTTAGAAAGGATTTTCTACTATCCCGTTGGGTTGTTATCGCAACAGAACGGTCTAGAAGACCAACAGACTTCACCAAACAGAGAGATCCAAATTCTGAAACGCGACCTGCCGTTTGTCCAATGTGTCCAGGCAATGAGCATATGACTCCGCCTGCAGTTTTGGTCTATCTGAAATCTAATGGTCAAATAGTGAGGAAGAAAGACCTAGATGGATTTCGACACAAAGACTGGCTACTCCGCGTTGTGCCAAACCTCTTTCCTGCTTTTTCCCCACCAGAATCGGAGAGTGAAAAGCAGGAAATCATGAAAAGTGATGTTTTCGGACTAGCAGTTGGGCATCACGAGGTTTTGGTTGAGTCTCCAATTCATGATGCCCATCCCGCTGATACGGAGCTCTCGCAGCTAGTGAACGTAATTAACGCCTACATTGANNAGAACCAGGGAGCTAACTGAGAAACCATACGTAAAACATGTTTCGATTTTTCGCAATCATGGTCAGCTGGCTGGGGCCTCGCTTTCACATGCACACAGTCAGCTAATAGCTATGCCTTTTGTCCCCTCAACAGTGGTTTCAGAGATAGCTTCGAGCAAAAACTACTGGAGCAAGAATCAGAAATGCATTTTTTGTGATTTAGTAGGAAAGGAATCGAGCGGCTCAAGATTTGTCCAGGGAAATTCGGATTTTGTGGCAATAACGCCCTATGCAAGCGTATATCCCATGGAATTCTGGATAGTCCCAAAGAAACATGCCATGAATCCTCTGAAATTAACGCAAGAAGAAAAGAAGACATTCGCGCAAATTCTGAAATCAATACTTAATGCTCTCAAAAGTCTCGTCAATGATCCGCCCTACAATTACGGTATTCACTTGTCAGTGGATAAGAGAGTGCAAGATTGTTATCACTGGCATCTTGAAGTGTTTCCAAAACTCTCCATCTGGGCTGGTTTTGAGAAGAGCACGGGTGTTTATATCAACACGATTCCGCCTGAGACTGCTGCCGCAGAATTAAGAAAAACTCTCGCATCTTAAGATTTGTTCCTTGTTTTTTGCCCATCTAACTTTCTGAGGCGTAGCTGCCGAGCCAGTTCGGCATGAGTCATGGCTTGCAAAGAGCCCGATTTGAAGCTGCAGGTACTGCTTGGCTGCGGTGTCTTTCACAGAGTCGCATTCTATTGCATCAGTTTGGCGATGTTCTTCTCTCTGGGCACGCAGAAGAAATTTGCAACCGGTGTGCACTTGGTTCTGAACAACAGGAAATGGGGCTTCAACAATTTCAGTTCTGTCAGGGTTTCCGCGTATCCCATGCCTTTGGCGAAAACTAGCTCTGCGTCCTCATAGAGCTTCAGGAATTCTGGTGAGACTTCCTTTCTCAGCAAACCAACAGCATCAGTACCTGTTGTACAGATTTTATCTGCAAGCACGCGTATTCCAGACAGGTCTACATCCTCCATGGTTGCATCGTTTAAAACTGGTCCCCCCTTTACCACGTAAGTTACAGTCAACCCCATATTTTTAAGCTGCTCTGCAAGCAGCGTGTCGAAAACGATTTCGCCAGCATTATCCGCTAGAAACAAAACGCTCCGAGCTTTCTTTGTGAGTTCGTATGCTTTGTCAATGTCGTCAACGATCAGATCTTTGGGGGCAGCCTTCAAGCTTTTTGTGAGTGAACTGAAGGTGAAGTTGTGCCCGGGAATATCAAATTCCATTATGTTGCCAACTATGGCACAGAGACAGGCTTTCCTGAAACGTTCCCGTTGGTTTAGTCCAGATTCCACAAATTTCTTCGCAGATGGCAGAAGTTTGATAGCCCTTTGATTGCTGATCTTTTTGCTTCGAGCATAAGGATCCGGATTGCTTGTTAGCCTCTTGATTATTCGGTCTCTTTTTGTGCCGAGATCAGCTGGGACGCTTGTCGGACGAAACTCTCGGTTAAGAAGCTTCATTACTTCTGCCATGCATCTGAAACGTAGTGCTGGGTTGGTGGTGGCTTGGTATGTTTCAGCCATTGCTCTACTAAGAAGGCAGCTGGCGCATTCGGCTTCGACTTTCAAGAATGATCACACAATTTAGGTTCTTATGGAGTCTGCAAAGGCACGCAGAATTATGTATGGGTCTTTGGCCTTGACGATCCCGCTTGCGACGAGAACTCCATGGGTCCCGAGCTTTATGGCGACAGAAACGTCTTCTCCGTGACTTATACCTGCGCCGCAGAGAATTATGGCTTTGTTGTTGACTTTGCGAACAAGCCTTATGGTGTTTGTAACCGCCTCAGGTTGGGCCGTGGAAACTGCTATTCCTGTTCCGATTAGTTCTGGAGGTTCTATGCTGATTATATCTGGATTTAAATAAGCGACTGCTGCGCTTATTTGCGGATTACTCGTGCAAACACAGGAAATAAGGGCCTCGTCATTTGCACGCTCTATGGTGGCATCAATCTCCGCAAGCTTGAGCTGCTTCTCAGAATGGTTGATTAAAGTACCGAAAGCACCTGCCTCCTTCACAGACTCCGCAAGCACATGACCAGTATATGCCCCAGGAAGAACTGAATCAATATGCTGCGCAAAGACCGGAATATCAACAGATTTTGTCACACGCGCAATGTCTAAAAATTGGGGCGCAACGGCGATACATACCCCTGTTTCCTTGCTTGCCTTTTCAGCCTTTAATGCAAGTTCAATGGCTTTGTGACCTGTTGCCTCAAGGTAATTTTTGAAGTTTACGATAATAATTGGTGTTGGAAGTTTTGGCTTCAAATTGAGTTTCACTGAGATAGCGTTGACACTGAAGACTAATATCATTTGCCTTTGATGATTCAGCGTACTCTGATGGAAAAAATCATGATAGCCAGATTCCAGTTGGTTTTGGCTTCTTTTAAACTCCAGAGACAGAGTGGCTTTGCCCGTATTTTTCGGCTATTTCCCATCCTTGTCAAATCCTTCCTGGTTCAGCATCCCCACTAGCTGACCATTTTTGAGAACTGCTATTCTTCTTGCTCCTTCTTTTTGCATTCTTTTCAGTGCGTCAGTTATCGAGAACCCGTTCTCCAACGTCACCAAAGGCGTATAATCCAAATCCTGTACCAGGGTTTGTTCCGGATCTCTATGATATTCTACGATTTCTCTCAGAGCTTCTCTGTCGCTTATTATTCCTATTGGCTTGGCGTCTCGGGTAATTAGTATGGAACTGGCGTTGGCCCTCAACATGGCTACGACTAGTTTTGACGTGGTTTCTGAAGTGGCAATTTCGATTGCAGGCATGCGCATTTCTGGTTTGGAAGTAATTTGGGAGATTTCCATTCCTCTTTTCCATGCATCGAAGAGCATTTCACCTACTCGTTCAGTTGATTTTGGATCATTTGTGTAGAAAGTATCTCCCATGTAGAAGGCTGCTTCGTCAGCGCTGTCGTGGGGTGATGGAGACCTAAACATAAAGAGATGCTTTTTGTCAGCTAACATCATTGTCATGAAGTTGATTGGGACGTGTCTAACTTCATATCTTTGTGAGAGTTTCTTTGCAGATTCAAGGTTCTCTAGATCTAAGGGTGCCATNNGTCTTCCTGGGTCGATCTCAGGACGTTAGTTATTTTTTCCATAGCTTCCTCAGGGTCTTTTATCACGATTGTTTCGCCAATTGGTGTTCCTGTTGTTAATTCGTCTATTCTTCGAGTTGCGTCAGCAGCAGTATGCCACATTTGACTGAAGAAGCCCTCCAAAATAGAAATGAACATCTTGTCGTTTATCCAAAGACCTTCATCCTCAAGCTTCAGAGCCGATTGTTCTTCCCCAGATATTGCATAAAGAAATGCCTCTTCCTTATCCTTGACTATGAAGCGAGGAAAGAGACTGGGACTTAGGCTTAGATGACGGCATTCTATGTTTGATGTTTTCGAGCTTTTCTTTTGGAGTGATTTGACTATACCCAGGTTTTCGTGAGTGATCTCTGTGATTATTCTTGTCCTTAGAGTGTTATTGGATCCGGGCTGCCGCAGGCAGTCTAGAATTCCTGCTAGGTCTTCTTGAAAGAGCCCCTGGCCCGTTGTCAAAATCTCGATCCCTTTTTTTGCCTCTTCGATCATTGCCAGCATTTTCATATGAATTTTTTTCTTTCCAGCTATTATTGAGAACTTTGCGATTGTATATTCAGATTCTCTCAAGCTGATATTTCGCCAAGAAGCGAGCAAATCTGCTTTTTGAGCTGATAGAGTGGCTAGTTCATTTTTTCTAGACTCTATGTTGGTCTCAACAAGTTTTTCGAAAGGAACTATTCCGAAGCGTGTTGGTCTTTCAAGCGTAGCTTCAATGAAACCTTTGTTCTGTAACTTAATGAAAGTGCGGTAAGCTTGAACGCGCTCCATCTTTAGTCTCTTTGCTGCAAAACTTGATGATTGAATACCGTTTTTGGCAAGAAACATGTAAACCTGAATTTCTCTTCTTGAAAGACCGAGAGCTTGCAGAAAGCTAGTGACGTCCTTTTCACTCAAATACTCGGTCCCCCATCCAGAGTTATTGATGAAATTGCGATATTACTTAGATGGCAATACGTTATAAATTTTAGCAATACCTTTTTCCTTTGGATTGCAAGGACAAGAATCCTTAAAGCTTGCTTCAGGGTGAAAAGAGGAGAAAGAAGGGGATGTCCCTTGTCTGCAGGAGCCCTTCAGAGGGTGCTTCTTCAAGCGGAAAACAATGGGGAAAACAGTTGCGAAAGCAAATGAAATGTAAGAGGAGTTTTGATATTAGTGTCTAAGAAACATATTCTTGTAATAGATGACGATAGGTCTATCTTGAGAACGTTTGCCCGTATTCTGCAGAAAGCAGGGTACGAAATCGATGTTGCAGAAACGGGAAAAGAAGCTTTTGATAAGGCTGGTAAGCGCAAATACGACCTCGCGCTCGTTGATATGAGACTCCCGGACATGGATGGCACCGAATTGTTGTCTATGATGAAAGGCAGAATGACCGGAACAGTCAAGATAATGATCACAGGTTTTCCTTCATTGGAAACGGGAGTAAGAGCTTTAGATGAAGGAGCAGATGCTTATCTAGTCAAACCAGTGGACCCCAATGAACTGCTTGAGCTAATAGAAGAGAAACTGAAAGAGCACTGACTTCACGAAAATTCGACAATAATTTAATGTCTTTCTTGAGCCAGAAGTTTTAGTTTTGCGTGGGGGATTTTCGAGTCAGCAAATAGTCTTTTATCATTTTGGCATGCTCAAACGCCAGTGTCTTTGGCGTCTCTTCGAAGCTGAAGGGCTGGATTTCTTGTATTTCGCTCTGCTGTTTTTTCATATTTCCCCCGATGACTTTCACGAAAAAANNCTGGGGTTTCTCGCCTGGTTCGCACCTTCCCCCTGGCAGGGCCCAGTATCCTTTGAACGGAGGTGTGTTTCTCTTAACTAGCAAGATGTTGTTAGCTGGAAACTCGACTATCGCTGTTGCAGTTCTGCCTGAAAATTTGCGCATGTTAATCTCTCCTCCAAATTGGGCAAATTAGCCATTATTTCTCAGTTTTCTCAATTGGATTTTCCGGTAATCTCGCTATTTTCTCACCTAATGAGACTATGATAATGGCAGCGAGGATTAATATGGCACCTATTCCAGAGATGATGGTGAAAGCCTCGCCCAAAATGAATGTAGCTAAGGCTATTGCAACGATTATTTCGGTTAAGAGCACGACCGCTGAAGTGACAGGCGAGAGATGTTCCAAACCTTTTAGCCAGAGGTAATAGGGTATGACCCAACAGAAAATTGCGGTATATAAGATTATCAACCAAGCACTTGCACCAAAGGCGATAACTGAACCAGCTGAGAAGAAAAATGCTGGTAGCAAAGGTAAAAGAGTAAACAGGAGAAGGAGCGTCATGGATTGAATCAGGTTTTTGCCGTCGGTGGCAAGCTTTTTGTTGTAGAGCATGAAGAAGGCCCAGGCGATTCCGGAGCCAATTACCAAAACATCGCCAACGATTGTGCCTTGCTGCATTGAAGCAAAATTCAGGTTGGTTGTCATTAGAAAGACGCCGAGAAGGCTAATTGTGATTCCCACTGCTTTTTTCCAGCCTAAGTGCTCCTTCAGCAGAAGCGGGCTGAGAATGGCAACCCATATGATGCTGAGATTGACGAGTAGAGATGCTTTTGCGGCTGAGGTGAATACCATGCCCGCGTACTGCATCAGATAAGCAGCTCCATTGGTTACACCAAGTAGGAAAATCAAGCGTTTGTTGGTGTATTTGAAGCTCATTTTCCCGCTGACAATCATGATGGTGAGCATTACCAAAGAAGCTAGCAGAAACCTCAAGAAGACAAATGTGTAAGCGTCCATGTATTGGAGACCTATTTTTATGGCTGGAAATGAGGTCCCCCAAAGGATGCCAGCCAGAATCGTTAGCGCCAGTGCTTTCTTCTTCTGACTTTGGGAAATTCTTGAGACCATTAAGAATGGGTGCTGATCCTAAGCTTTGAAGGTTTTGACCTTACATGGCACAAAAGGCTTGAGGCTATTTGTTAGAATAATTGGTGTCTCATTTCGCTAGTCTGCCGTTCTTCGCGGGCACAAAAACTGCCGCTGCCACGGTTGTTGTCCACAGACCTTTTTTATCGCCAGTGGCAGACTGAGTAATGTTGGCTGTTTTAATTATCAAGCCACTTGTTTTGAAGAGTTGTTTCCTTTCGTCCCAAGCGGTTTCGGGGTCAAACTTAATGCCCATTGTAGTGGCCAGCATTGTAGCGGCCAGGTCTTCAGCGTAGTCTCCTGCCTTGTCATCCGTCTGTCCAAAGGTGTGGTGTTCAGAAAGATAGCCATATTGATTTCGGCCTGAGGGTATCGCGACGCCTATTGACGAAACTATTAGCCTGTGTGGCTCGTTGGTGGCATTTCGGGCTAGAACCACAAAGGTAATCTCTCCGGCCTGGATCATTTTCAGGCCTCTTTCTCTCGTTACTTGCTCGCATCCGGGCGGTACTATGCTTGAAACATTTACCAAATTGCATTGTTGTATTCCGGCATCTCTGAGCGCGAGTTCAAAAGATTGGAGTTGCTCTTTATGTTTGCCGGAACCCTTTGTAAGGAAGAAGTATTTTGGTATCATTTTTTGTATCGCAGAAAGGATTGCAGATTTCATTTATTAGCCTTTTGGAAGTCATTGAGTGTCTTCAATTATTGATGTTTAATCCGAGAAANNGAAGTGAATTGCCCAAGCTGCAACAATGAAGTTTTTGCCAACTTAGAGAAGGGTCTTTCGCAATGTACGCGCTGTGGTTGGACCACGAAGCCATGCAAATTGCCTGTTCAGGCTGGCAAAGAGAATAAAAGTCGAGAAAAACCACTGGTTTGATTAACTGATATATCGTATATTACGATATTGGAATATTGTTTTTAAGCCTTCTAAAAAGACTTTATTACCGAAGGGCAAAAGAAGCCTTGTCAACGGGGCTCGAGCTTCCTTGCCCTTATCCCTCCTCCATACAGTTCAGGGAAGCTTTCTTGTTTATCTGACAAGTGCAATCTGATTTCTTCGCTGTGATCAAAGAGGCTGAGACAAACTATTCGAAATCAGCACAAGCATTTAGTACGGCGCGGTTTTTCAAACCTGAATTCTGGGTTCATAATTGTTATTATGGTTCATGATGAGATTGGAGTTTAGAAAGGTTGGGCGAAGCCAAAAACAAAACGCTGAAGCCGTTTTTCATTCTCCTTTCTCCTTTCTCCCTTGAAAGGCTTCGCCCCAGCCTCAAGTAACTCTGAGGTACCAGCAGCCTTTCAGGGATTTCGTTCCATATCAAGGACTGTTACTGGCGAATCTTGATGGCTGTGGCAGATTATGCTTCAGCATCTGACATATTGCTTCTCAGGAAGCTCTCTTATTAGATAAATATGGTTTCTTACNNTGATGAGTTTTTCGAAACTCCAGTAGTAGTAATTGATAATGATGGTTTTAACATCGATGATAATGGGGATAGTAAAGGATTTTCCGATGAAATTTCTGCGGTCCGAGTATCATTCGTGTTAGGTGACACCTGAAAAAAATATGGCTATAAGGGGTTAAACCAACGGGGAACAAGAGCGAAAGCATATTTTTGTGGCTGTTGACACAAGACCGACAAAAAAACCGAGCGCGACTTATTGAAGAGGAAAATGCTCGAAAATCATCTATGCCCACGCAAGCCACATTGAACAGTTCCTTGGAATGGCAAGAGAAATCCAGCGAAGAGGAAACCAAGCAGGTACTGAGCGAAACAGTTGATCTTGAGCAACTTATGAGAGAGAAGGCGGTCTTAGAAGAAGAATCGCGCCAGCTTGACAGGCAGCTGACGAAACTGAGTTTTCGCGAGCGAGTGTTATCTAAGAAATTAGCGGAAGAAATGGATAAGCAGAACGCAGAGAGATGTAATTGAGAAAATCAGCTTTTGTTGCAGTTTGCTTAGCTAAACTCGCTAGTTACTATTATTAGGCAGTTCACGATACTAGCGGATTGTCATGGCAAGGCTTCAATGCAACAAATGCTCAAACGTTTTCGAAGTTGGGTTTTCTGGGATAGCCTCAGTGCACATAGGTCCTTATCATCTTCTGAAGTGCCCTGCTTGCAAGCGCAGAGGCTGGTTTAATATTTATTCTTCAGTCGGGAAACCGATTACTTGGCCTATCCCAGAGAAAACGCATGACATCAAAATACAATTGACCGAGGAATCGGAAGAGAAGAAACGCATTGAAGATTCGAAATTCGAAAGAAATTAACTAGAGGATGAAATGAGGGTTAAAGCTTGATTAAAACTGAAAACCTGACCAGAAAGTTTGGCAAGCTAACAGCGGTCGAAAACCTCACCTTGGAAGTAGAAGAAGGAGAAGTTTTCGGTTTTCTTGGTCCAAACGCGGCAGGAAAAACCACGACTATCCGAATGCTCTGTTGCCTAATAGCTAAGACCAGCGGAAATGCAAGAATAGGCGACTTCGATGTCGACGACCCTGAGGATTGCCTCAAAATAAGAAAGATTGTTGGATTGCTGCCAGAAAATGTCGGTCTATACGATAGTCTAAGCGCATACAAGAACTTGGATTTCTTTGGCAAGCTCTACGAGGTTCCTCCGGACAAACGCTCAGAGAACATAGAGCGTCTATTGACTTTGCTGGGTATTTGGGAAAGGAGAGACGACCTTGTGGGGGCTTTCTCCAAGGGCACGAAACAGAAAATAGCAATAGCTAGAGCTCTAGTTCATGACCCAAGACTGCTGTTCTTGGATGAACCTACGGCAAATTTGGATCCTGAAGCATCAAAAACTGTCAGAGATTTCATACATGAGCTCAAGAAAGAGAAGAGGACCATATTCATTAACACGCATAATTTAGTTGAGGCGGAAAGGCTTTGCGACCGTATTGGCATAATTAATACGCATTTGGTCACTGTTGGTGCACCTGAAAGTTTGGCGAGAGGTTTGCAAGCTCGAAAGACGGTGGTTCACCTGCAACAGGCTGATACTAAAGTTTTGGCCGCGGTTGAAAAGCTGCATGTGGTGAAGAACGTGCGAAGCGTTGATAACAAGCTGGTGTTGGACATGGATGATCCAGAGAAGGATAATCCGGAAGTGGTACGTACGATTGTTTCCGCAGGCGGAAATGTTCAGTTTGTCACTGAACTAAGATCAACTCTTGAGGATGTTTACTTGAAGATGATCAAGGAGGGTGAAACCCAATGAGACTTTGGAAATCATGGATAGTTGCGAGAAAGGATTTCAGCGTTTTTAGGAAGAACAGGTACATTTTCTACTCTATTGTCGCCATGCCGCTAATGTTTGGTTTGATATTTCCGCTGGCGATGCTGTTGTTCTTGCCTGCTGATGCTCCCGCCAGCGTGGTTGCGATGATCTTTAACATGCTCAATATGTATTTTGCCATAATAGCAGCGATTCTGCCCACGGTTATTGCCTCGTACAGTTTCGTAGGCGAGAAGGTAGAAAAGAGTCTGGAACCCTTGCTGGCTACGCCCACGACTGATGGCGAATTGCTTTTTGGCAAGAGTCTAGCTGCCTTTCTGCCTTGCATGGCAGCAACCTTCATAGGAGCAGCATGCTATCTTNNGCGCCGTTAGCATGCATTCTGAGCGTGGAGAGCAACATAATCGTCTCTTCAAGAGTTAATGACGTGAGAGCTGCACAACAACTCGGAGGTCTCGTTGTGCTTCCGATAATTCTGGTTTTGGTTCTCGGCTCAATGTTCGAGTTCGTATCGCCTAACTTTCTTGCCTTGACCATTTCAGGGGTATTGGCAATTGCGGTCGCGGCTTTATTCTATCTGGCGAAAGCTACTTTCCGGAGAGAAGAAATACTCACAAAATGGAAATGAGAATAGCGAGTGTAGAATTAGGCGAAAGTATTTGCCTTGAGCCAGCCTCAGCATTAGCCAAGTCCTAACTAAGAACTTCTGAATCTGTGCGCTGCAAGGGCGAGCTTCATTATTATTTCCGAGGAGAGTAATGTCATAAATTGACGACGCACTAGGTGAATTTGGCGAAAACATATAATTCCCCAGTACCATTGTCTCACCGTTCAATCTCAAAGGCGCTTTAGGAAAATGGAGCAAGCCAAACCAAAGGTGACAAAGAAGACAATCATTCTTCCATTGTTGGGCATACTTGCTTTTGTTCTATACATCTACTTCTTCAATGTTGACCTGTTAGGCATAATCGAGACTGCAAAACAGGCTCAGCCCATTCCTTACATAGCAGCCATACTAATAAGCTTCATCGAAATCCTGTTCTACTCTTTGTCTTGGAGGGAACTACTGTCAGGTCTTGAGGTCAAACTGTCGCTTTTCAAATCCTATGTTTTCGTTTGGTATGCCATCTTCTTAGACATTTTGGTTCCGGCTGAATCGATAAGCGGAGAAATTGCCAGAGTTTACTGTGTAAATAGGGAACAATGTGGCACAAGTGGCAGGGTAGTGGCCAGTCTCGTAACATTTCGTTTGCTTAGCATGTTCATGAACACTTTCTTTCTGCTACTAGGGGCGGCACTTCTATTTGGAGTATCACGAATCGATCCTTTGGTGTTTGGCATAATCCAGTTTCTAGTGATTGGTACAGCAATCATGCTGGTGGTTTTCATTGTAATAAGCCGAAGGGAAGCATGGAGCATAAAAATAATTAACGGTGTTTTGCGTGTGGCTGAGTACCTCAGTCGCGGAAAATGGGAATTGGAGAAAGTTCGAAACGATGCATACGACGCTGCGAGAGCGTTTCACAGTTCAATGAAAGATATAATGCGCAATCCCAAGAAATTAATCATTCCAACGTTCTATCTTGCCCTAAACTGGGCAGCCAGCATGTTCATTCCCTATTTGGTCTTCATTTCTCTGGGGTACGAAGTGTCATGGGGTGTTGTACTTGTTACTACATCAATTGTAATAGCAATCAAGTCTATACCTGTCGGGATTCCATTTGAGGTTGGACTTCCAGAGATAGCCATGACCACGGTGTATGCCGCTCTGGGAGTTCCTGCTGA
>DUHG01000073.1 GCA_013330975.1 Candidatus Bathyarchaeota archaeon | reverse complement strand
CCCCCGCCTGAGAGCTGAAAGATATTGAGCGTAATAGTATCTATATAAGGGTATATTTGAATAACCAGGAGCCTGAGTTCATGGGAACTGTTTCGGATAACCGGGTTCTGGATGATCACTATCTGAAGAATCTGAAAAAGAGGTATCTTCTTGAGGATCTGGCGTGTTCGCTGCAACAGAAAGATCAGTGTGGGCTCCAGGATTTCATGTGAATCTGGTTTTTCATTCTGTTACTCCATCCACTCTGAGAGTTTACCATCAGCCATGCTGGGAGGATCTGTTCATTGATCGCTGATATGCAAAGTGTTAAAGCAATCCAACAGCAATAAAGGCTGAGCGGGAAAAATCATGAAAGAGGAAACCAGAGGAATAATTGAGAAAGCTATAGGTGAATTCAGATTTGACGCTAGCAACATTAAGAAAATTCAGGAAATAACTCCGCTTCAGAATGTTGAAGAATTCCTGTTGGGATTTGCTTTGGGCTACATTCTACGATACAGTGAGCTTCTGGTTCTCATAGAATCATTGGAAAAGAACCAATTTGCAAGAAATGATGCAAAAGATATCAGAGCGATTATCTACAGAAGACTTCCTGAGATCAGAATGCATATAGTCAAAACACTCAACAAGTGAATTCCATAACACCCTAATCTTCTTTGGCAGGATGAGTTAAGAGAGCTGGGGATGGGAGTTGCATCCCATGCAAATAGAGAAATCTCCCTCAAAACTCTCCTTTTAGATGGAGAAATAGTATTTATTTGAATCTATTCAGCCAAAATGGTCTAAAGGTAGACCTGCAATTTCAAGATGGTTCATGAGATNNATCTGGCTAAAAGTGCAAGGTGCTGGGAAACGGCACTTTCCTCCTGCTCGAGAGATCCAGCGATCTCAGCTGCGTTCTTAGGTCCTTCCTTTAGCACATCTATCATTGCCAGTCTTGTCCTGTTAGATAGCGTCGCAAAAATCATGAAATATGCTTCATTGCAAAATTCCTTCATACATTTTCCCTTTCTCAGAACGAGCCACCTTCAGATGGGAAACTCGATTATTTAAGTATGATGCGGATCCAAGACTTGACCTGATTAAGAAACTAAGCTTCTCTCTTGAGGTTTACAAAGTGTCCAAAATTACATGAAGGGTAACCGCAAGCTCTTTATTTCCTGAAGCTTTTGCTTTCACGAGAAAAGGAGCGCCTCGGTAGCCTAGCCCGGTGGGGCGTTACCTTGGTAAGGTAATGGTCGCGGGTCCAAATCCCGCCCGAGGCTCCACTTATTCGTGAAAGCAGCTTGAAGTCCTTCTGGTCATGTGGCGGAACGAGTTAATTTCCATAAGATTCAAGGAATCTAATGCCCCCTCTATGCGTAATGCAAAACTATTTTGCACCAAAATTAAAATCAAGCCAATTAACAAGCGATTGTAATTTATATATACGTCATAAGCACACAGAATACGGAGGATAACATGGCTCTCGGCGATCTTAATGACCCAGCAACCATCATAATAATCGCCCTAGTCGTTGTTATCGTCATAATAATTTGCGCAATGGTCATTTTTACCATGCGCAATCGCCCAAAAAAACCAAAAGCGACGCAAAAAGACGCTGAAGCCGAATCAGAACTCAGAAACCTGCCTTTTCGAATCTCCAAAAGCGTCCAAGCAAATGACGCTTCACAGGCCAAAGACGAGCTACGCATCCTTGATTTGGAGAGAGACATCCTAAGTGACGCACTGAGGCGTCTCTATGAGGCACACGCCGAAGGCAAAATCAGCGAGCAGGAGCGTGACCGGCTTGCCGCGACCTACAAAAGCCGCATGTCAACAGTGAAAGACTCGATAGCTAAAGACGAAACCATCGTCGCTTTACATGAACTTGAAAGCATGCAAGAAGACCTCATGAAACTTTTCAGCGAAAGATTTGGCGACATCTCATCAAAAGTTGACGAACTCCGCACAAGAATCGACATCAAACCAATAAAGGAAATAAAGATCGCCATCCCNNAGAAGAGACCACGGAGGGCGAAAAAGCAGCAACGAAACCCAAGAGGAAACGAAAGGCACCTGCGGAGAAACCAAGCGAAAAAACACAAGCTGAGAAACGCATAGACGAGATTAGAAGCGAAGTGGAGAAAGTCTTAGATAAACTGGGACAGATGGAAGTTGAAACCTAACACTGAGAAAGCGGAAACTGCGAAAAGAAGCGCCGCACTGGAAGCAGTCAAACACGTTGTCAACCACTCAGTCATTGGCTTAGGAAGTGGAAGCACAGCTGCGATAGCTATCGAAACAATAGGTGAACGAATAACAAAAGAGAATCTACAAGTTCTTGGGATTCCGACCTCAACGCAAGCTTTCCATTTAGCAGTGAAAAACAAAATCCCAATAACCACTTTGGACGAACACCCGACAATCGACATAACAATCGATGGCGCCGACCAAGTGGATCCAANNTTCGCCATCCAATTGGTCAAGCAGAGGTTGGAAAATATGCACGCGCATCCACTTTTGCGCGAAGGGAAGGGAAAATTGGGGCCTATCATAACGGACAATGGGAACATGCTTTTTGACACAGATTTCGGCTTAATTGAAGATCCAACAGCTCTCGCGATTAAGGTGAAAATGATCCCTGGCGTTGTAGAGACGGGTCTTTTTGTGGGTCTGGCTGACATTGCCATATTCGGTTCTGACTCTGGTGCCAAAATAGTCGAAAAGCGAAGACATTAGTTTCTGAAATTAC
>DUHG01000077.1 GCA_013330975.1 Candidatus Bathyarchaeota archaeon | reverse complement strand
CTTTAACACTTCAATAGACTGCTTTGCCTAATATTATTTGTGACTTAGCACCTAGTTTTGACGTACAGGCTCTTGAACTACGGCGCCCAAGACCATTTTTATCAGTAGCATTATTCCCACGGAAGAGATTACGACTACGACTGATGCAGAGAAGAATGTCCAGAAAAGATCCAAGACGTCATAAACCATCAGCAGAATCAAGCTGAGTAAGAGAGGTAGGATTAAGAAGAATGCACAAAAGAAGACGTCATGACGTATCCTTTGTATTGTCCGTTTTGTCTTTACGTGAAGATCTAGAGCCTCTTCGAGTCTCTCCTGCCGCCTTTTCTTTTCCTGAAGAACTATATCAAGCGATTGTTGAGGTACGCCTGCATAATACCGATCGGTTAGCGTGCTTTTCTTGATGTCGTTTTCCAGTGACTTTGTCCATTCAGGATAGGTGTANNCGTGATCACGACGAGTGTCTTGTTCCTAAAAATGGATGTCCGTGGCATAGTCTTTATGCTGCTAGGCAAGTGTATTTTAGTTTTAGGGTTAACTCAATACTTGAAAGAACAGGGCTTCCAACAATGACGTATTTAAGCAGCTTTCGTTCAATTATGGATTATGAGTGGTAGCAAAAAACCGAAAGACCGCCACTTGATTGCCTACGACATTTTAGAGAAGAAGATAATTGATTCTGAATTTTGCACCCTTTGCGGAGCCTGTGAAGCCACTTGTCCTGTTGACGCTATACAAATCGAAGGAGATAGAGTCAAGCGATTACATGACTGCGCTGAGGATTTGGATTTGTGTCCTATATGCTATGAGGTTTGTCCACATTCAGAAGCACTTCTTCTAAGAATCCTGAAGTCTGTCTCAAATGCTCCACTCAAGAGCGAAGCTTTTGGATACTATCGCGATGTCGTTCTCGCTCAAGCTGCCGACCAGAGTCTGAGAGAGCAAAGCAGTGGCGGCGGTGTTGTTACCGCACTCTTGAAGTTTGGTGTGGAAACCGATTTTTTTGACAGTGCAATAGTATCGTCTGGAGAGCTTGAGAGTCCGTCAAAGCCCAAGGCTTCGGTGGCTTTGGTCCCTGACGACATCATATCAGCGACAGGTAGCAAGTTTTTCCCCTCTTCAGTCGCAAAGGCGTTTGGAAGCGCAGTGATGAGCTATGGAAAAACAAGAATTGCCTATGTTGGTGTACCATGTCACACGCGTGCCCTACGCAAGATTGAAGCCTGGCAGCATAAAATTGGCCCGAGCCTGAAGATAAGCATCGGGCTATTCTGTTTTGGAACCTTTTCACATGCTCCGCTGTTGGAGCATCTGGAAAGGGCGTATAACATCAAGGCTTCTGATATCACGCAAATGCGTCTGTCGAAAAACTTCGTTGTCCACACGACCAAAGGAATAACAAGAATACCTCTTGAGGAGATAGAAGAACATATGCTGCCCAGTTGCGGAGTGTGCACAGATTTCACGGATGAACTTGCTGACATCTCTGTCGGAGGTGCTTATCCTTTGGAAGGGTGGTCCACTGTAATATTGCGAACCAAAGCAGGAGAAGACTTCTTCAAGAAGGCTTTGGAAAAAGGCATTCTGAAAACGCAGCCCCTTTCAGGGCAACCAAATGTTTACGAACGAGTCATCAGAGCAGCGCTGCAGAAAAGGAGGGCGGGCCTAAGGAAGGCTGAAGAACTGGAAAGAACCTATGGGTACACTTTCATATCTACGATTCCGCTCAGAGAGACAGAAGCGCTTGCGCAAGTTAAAGTTGAAGATGTTATGTCTCGAAACGTTGTGACAGTAAAGGCAGAAATGTCAATCGACAGACTTCTGGATTTGATGGCAAAAACACATCACGTTGGATATCCAGTTATCAATGAAAAAGGTGACCTGGTTGGACTCGTAAAGCTGGAAGAAGCCTCACAGGTCGAGAAGAAGAATAGGCAGGAAACAAAAGTTAAGCAAGTAATGATCAAGAAAATCGCCACGGTCCTGCCCAAAGAAACTGCCCTTGCTGCCTTCAAGAAAATGAGCGAATATGAAATTGGTCGCGTCNNGCTGCGCCTATTGAAAGCGCAATTGCATTCTGGTTAGCAAGTTGGATAAGTGAAGTGACGTTTTCTTTTGTCGGAAAAGCTATGCTCATTGACAGGGCAAAAGCATCTCCGAAGCTTTGGCTTATACTGCCCTTGGTTTGGTTGAGGTCAAGCTTCAGTTCTTCGCCTGTGATTATTAGACCTTCGTCAAGAGACACGTAGATGGATATTCCAAGTTCAACTGCCTTGATTCCGAGTTTTGATAGAACCCCTGCTAGGCGTTCGTTGATTGCTTCGCCTTTCCTCACTACTAAGGTGTCTTTGCTGACCCATACGCTTCCGGATTCTATTCTAGTGGGCAAGCCTACTGCGTTCAGCTGGCTAATTACTGGACCCGGGGGTTGTCCTGTATTCCCTGCAGGAACAACAACGTCCATATAGGCGATGTCGCCTGATTTGGCGGATGTTCTGACTTTGCCTTTCTCCAAAAGAAGCGCAAGTTT
>DUHG01000089.1 GCA_013330975.1 Candidatus Bathyarchaeota archaeon | reverse complement strand
ATATGATTGAAGGGAGCGAGCTTTTGCCTAATCCTGCTCACTATTTGTTCGGCGCCTTCTTTTCTGATCTTTTGCGATGTGAAGAAATCTATTCCTCTTTTATTCGCGTAATCCAGTTCCTCTCTGCATGCGGCTCTTGTGCCTACTTCAATTATCTTGCCTGGCCTTAGAGTCTCGTTGACTATTTGCATGAAAGTGGTATGTGAAAGCGCTAAGCCCATGAACTCTTTCCGAAGATCGAGATGCGCATCAAAACTGACCACTGCAGTCTTCTTAGGTTCTGCGACCAAGCCTTTCAATATCCCAAGTGTTATTGTGTGTTCCCCGCCTATTACAATCGGCAGTTTCTTCGCGACCAATATGTCTTCCACAACCAGTTTCAGCATGTTCACTGTCTTCTCCGGATCAGCGGAAACATGCAAATCTCCAAGGTCGTGAACAGCCACATCTTCCATATCAATTCCGCTGCGAAAACTGTACGTTTCAATGTTAATGGATGCCTGTCGTATCGCGTTGGGTCCAAATCGTGCCCCTGTCCTGTATGTGCTGGTTACGTCAAATGGGACCCCGAAAACTACGTACTCTGCTTTATTGAACTCTGTTTGGATTCCGCTAAAGACGTTTGACTGGGAGACGAAAAGATCAGTGTGGCTCATGTCAGATTCCCCTCTTTGTCAAATGCCTATTCCGGGGGNNTTTGGCTTAACATTAGATTTATTAGCCCTTCGCTCAATCCATAAGCCTGAAGGCGAAAACAATGTCGATTAGCTCCACTTTGAAGAATGCCAGTATCGGAACTACCGCAGCTGTCATCTTCTATCTTGCCATGGGCGTGGTATTTCTCGTTCTTCTACCATTTCTGAACTTCCCACCACACATAGCTCTAACAGGGATCATGAGTATAGCAGCTGCCTACGCTTTATTGAGCAGAAGAGCTTGGGCGCCTTGGCTTGTTGTAGCCCTTTTCCTCATATCCCTGACAATGTTGGCTTTTACTCTCTTCTTCAGCATGTTCGTAAACTGGCCCGTCAATGTGGGCTTGATAGTCTATCTGATATTCAGTTTCTACTTCATGTACTATACTCTTTCGAGAGGTACCCCGTAGGAACTTCACATTGTGCCCCTGAACAGGGTAACTGTAACCTCATCGTTTTCGTCAATAAACTGGAGGTTTTCCGGAATCTCGACATAGCCATTCGCCTTCGCAAGCGTCGTTATGGCTCCGGATGCTCCAGTCTCAACAGGTACCGCCAAAAGATGATTGGGTCCAACTTTCCTAAGATTAACCATAACAAATGTTCGTCTACCCTTGGCTGAGAACATGCGTGTTCCTGCCAGAGCTTTGACGGTCTCAGCCTTGTCGGAGCCTCTGCCGGCGAGCTTCTGAATTACTGGCTGGGTGATTAGATTAAAAACTAACAATGCAGAGGCTGGATGTCCTGGAAGTGAGAAAACTGGTTTTCTGCCAACGACAGCCATTGTGGTTGGTTTTCCAGGCTTGACTGCGATTCCGCTGAAAACAAGTCCCGGTTTGCCCAAGGAGTCTATCGTCTGAGGAAGAATATCTTTTGGACCAACTGAAACACCCGCGGAAGTCACTACGATGTCCGCAAGTGATAAAGCTTTTTCAAGTGTTTCGCGCAGTTTGGTTTTTTCGTCGGGTGCAACGCCCATGTTTATTGGTTTGCCGCCGCTTTCGAATACTGCCCCTGATAAGCTGAACGAGTTTATGTCGTAAATCCTTCCGGGCGACAGATCACGACCGGGCTCGGTTACTTCGCTGCCTGTCGAGAGGACTGCCACTAAGGGAACGACAAAAACTGCAATTTTTGCTCTGCCTATGGCCGCCAGTACTCCCATTTCTCTTGAGCCTAGTGCTTGTCCCTTCTGGAGGATGGTTTCGCCTTTTCTTATGTCCGTTCCCTTTTGCATTATATTCTCGTTCTTTGCTACGGGACTGAAAACATCGACAGTTTCGTTTTTTCTCTCGGTGTCTTCTACCATTATTACTGCATCAGCACCATGTGGAATTGGGGCTCCAGTGACAATCTCCGCCATTTCACCTTTCAAAATATTCATGCTTGGCAGTTCCCCGATGTTGACTGTGCCGACAAGTCTGAGGTGAACAGGTAGGTTTTCTTCCGCCCCAAAACTATCTTCTGATTTCACGGCGTATCCGTCAACGGTTGATCTATCGAAAGGAGGAATGTTAAAATTGGAAATCACATCTTCAGCGAGAATCCGACCGTGAGCCTCTTGCAAACTAATTTCTTCCGATCCGAGCGGTTCAAACTCTAAGTCATCAATTAGTTTCTTTGCTTGGTCAAGTGTCAGTAGTTTTCTGAACATGCCTTTCTATGCCTCTAGCCCGGCAAAGAGATGAACGGTTACTCTTTCCTTTTCAGCTATGCCCTCCCGGTTCTCTGGAACAATAACGAAACCATTGCCTCTGGTCATTGTTGATATTGCTCCCGAGCCGCGACCGCTGATTGGCTCAGCTATCAATTCTCCATTTTTCTCCACAACTCTCACTCGCACGAAAGTCTTTCTGCCCAAAGCTGCCGTCACTTTACGTTCCATTGATGCTTCCACTAGTGGCCTCTGCTCTTCTTTTTTCATGCCCAGCATTTTGCAGATTAAAGGTCTTCCAAAGACTTCAAAACCCACGATAGCAGCGACGGGGTTTCCAGAAAGAACTATAACAGGTTTTCCATCAAGTATTGCTAGGGCTGTAGGCATGCCTGGTCTCATTGCCACGCCGTGAACAACAACACCGGGTTTCCCAATCATGTTAACGGCTTCGGGAACCAAGTCTGGACCTCCAACACTGGTGCCTCCTGTGGTTATTACTGCATCAGCTATTTTGAGTCCTATCTGTATCTTTTCCTTTATGTCGTCTATTTCATCCTTTGCTATCCCTAGATTCAGGGGGTCTGTTCCTAGTTCAGTACACATGGTTGAGAGCATAATGCAGTTGGATTCATTGATTTGTTTTTCTTCTGGCTGAGTTCCTGCTTCGACGAGTTCATTTCCGGTTGCCAGAATNNTAGTAGTCCCATATGTTGAGGTCTTAGACGTGTTCCTGCTTTTACGGCTATTTCGCCTTTCTTGATGTCTTCACCCTTTCGGGAGATGTTTTCGTAGGGTGTTGCTTGGCTCCATACTTCGATCTTACCGTTGGTTTTTTTTGTGTTCTCAAGCATTACGATGGCGTTTGCTCCTTTTGGGATTGGGTTGCCCGTCCAAATCTGTTTTGCTTGTCTTGGACCGGCATCTGCCAATTTCTCTTCTGCTGTTAACTGAAAAAGAAGTGGTTTCGATTGCGTTGTTCCCGTGGTGTCTTCAGACTTTACGGCGAATCCATCCACAGCACTTCTGTCGAATCTTGGCAAATCTTGTTTGGCAACGACGTCTTCAGCGCAAACGTAATTCAAGGCTTCATTTAGTGAGATTGTTGTCGCTTTAATCTCCTCGATTTGGAGCGCGTTAAGCCATGTTTGCAAGGCTTCATACGTGAATGTTAATTTCTGAAATCCTTTCATTCTAAAGCCACCGTTCAAGTAACTGCATTGTTTTCTTAATGTAAAAAAGTATCGAAGAGACTTCTGACTCAATCTC
>DUHG01000160.1 GCA_013330975.1 Candidatus Bathyarchaeota archaeon | reverse complement strand
TCTTTTTGTCTCACGTAGAGCAACCCATGATGACGGACTCAACAAAGGAAGCGCGAAAGCGACCCGATGAAGAAGAGTTTACCCATTCATGGAACAGTGAGACGCGGGCTAGGGTCAAAATCCCATGCCGAGAGAGCTTGACTTAGGGGAGCGCACCGCTCTGCTGTGAAGTGAAGTGTTAGGTTACATGGGGGACAATCCGGCCCGTTGAATAAACCGAAACATAGAAATCGCATTGAGTTTTCGGAAAAGGAATTCCAGCATTCTTGAGTGCCTTTCGCATGATCTTGAAAACGTCGCTTTGTTCGAAAGTGGCGAACAGGTGGACTAAATTCTTAAGTAAACCTTCATACTAGAAGTTCGAAACTATCTGGGGCTGAAGAGATTTGGATTTAGAAGAAAAAATGGAACTAATCTGCCGACCGCCGACGGAGGAAGTTCTAATGATAGAGGAAATGCGGCAGCTGTTGGAGACCAANNGTGTTTCTGGCAGATTGGCACAGCTTCATAAACAACAAGTTCGGAGGCGACTGGAACAAAATACTCTCTGCCACCAAATACTATGAAAGAGCTTTCAAGTTCTTCTGTCCCGGCGTAGAAGTCATAGTCGGCTCCGAGCTTTATCACAATAATGACGCCTACTGGCGAAATCTGTTGAAGTTCTCAAAACATATGACTCTCAATAGGACTCTGAGATGCATGACCATAATGGGTAGGAGCGAAAACGAGAAACTCGATTTGTCCCAATACTTCTACCCACCACTGCAAGCCACAGACATACACGAAATCGGTGCGGACATTCCCCACGGGGGCATGGACCAAAGAAAGGCCCACATTCTAGCCAGAGAAATCTTTCCAAAAATGGAATGGAAGAAACCCGTTGCTGTTCATCATCATGTTCTAATGGGCATAGCAGAACCAATTAAGCTTGAAACTCCAGACAAGCTGGAACAGGTTATTGCCAGCAAAATGAGCAAATCCAAACCCTGGACAGCAATTTTCATCCATGACAAGCCAGAGGAGATCAAGGACAAGTTGAAGAGGGCCTGGTGCCCGGAGAAAACCGTAGATATGAACCCGATCCTTGAAATTGCCAAGCACGTTATTTTTCATGAAAGGAAATCCCTAAAAATACAGAGACCATCCAAGTTCGGCGGAGCAGTTGAATTCGAGAGATTTGAAGAACTCGAAGAAGCCTATGCCCAAGGAAATTTGCATCCAATGGATTTGAAGAACAGCGTCGCAGACGAGATAGCGCGCATACTGGAGCCCATTCGCAAATACTTCGAAACAGACAAAGAAGCAGCAGAGTGCCTAGATGTAGTTAGAAAAACCAAAGTAACTAGGTAATCTTCTTTGCTAAACCGGCTGAAAGAAAAGGAAGAGAAGATCACTCAAAGCATAAGCATACTAATTGAAGATTCAAAAAAGGGAACTCTGATCATAGTAGAGGGGAAAAAAGATGTTGCAACCCTCCGCGCACTGGGGGTTGAAGGAAAGATTATTTGTGCAAAAACAGGCGGAAAATCATTTTTGGACGTTGTTTCGGACCTACAGGACGCCCAGCTATCAGAGATAATTCTGCTTATGGATTTTGACAGAAGAGGAAAACAAGCCACGAACCGCCTCAGACATAGCCTTGAAAGAGCAGGAATAAAAGTGAATCTTGAGATATGGCTAGCAATATTGAGGTCAGCAGGCAAGGACAACCAGTGCATTGAAGGATTGAGCACTTACCTCGACAATCTCCGAGCCAAGATAAGCAATTAGATTTCCGACAAGTTCCCCCGACAGTGTAAGATCGCCAGACCGGGTCTTGCATAAACATCCTCATGACTGAGGACGGGACTCGCCCAGTCAGTAATAGCAAATACAGCTCAACAGTCAACTTTTATTATGGAATAGACTTTTTGCCAAGATATATTAGCTAGCGTCAGACTACTGACGCTGAGTGAAATGGCAAGAACCCGAAACCAAAAACATTTGCTGATTGGTGTTGGAGCCATCTTCCTTGTGTTACTCATTTCTTTCGGAATTTATACACAGAGTCAACCGAGAAGGCTCTACCCAGGAGAAGTGCGCGAATACAAAGGTGAAAAACTATCCTCGATAAGCGACATCGATGAGAACGCCATAAGAGGAAACCAAATACTTAGCGAATCAAACTACAACCTCACAATTACTGGTGAAGTTAACAAGAAACAATTGTTCACGTACAATGAGATATTGGGGAAATTCCAACATTACGAAAAAGCCGTAACACTATCTTGCGTAGAGGGTTGGAGCGCCACAATTCTTTGGGAAGGCATTCTGGTAAGAGACCTCCTTGACTCCGCAGAAACCAACCAAACTGCAAGAACGGTCATTTTCCACGCTGCAGACGGCTACACAACGTCAATGCCTTTGGAATATTTTTACGATAAGGACATACTGATGGCCCACAAGATGAACGGGTTAGTAATTCCACCTGAAAAAGGATTTCCATTCCAACTCGTAGCCGAGGACAAATATGGCTACAAATGGATAAAATGGATCACCAAAATAGAGGTTTCAAACAACGAGAACTACAAAGGATATTGGGAAAGCAGAGGATATCCAAACGATGCGGACATTCCATAGTTCTCTGAGATGGCAAGAAGCCTTAATAGACAGATTGCTGCTTCATAAATATAAAATAATGTGAAAACCAATAATCTCATGAGTTGCGAGATGGATCTCGCAGCAATGTGATTAAGCTAACTCGAAATTCACTTACCAGGAGGTGCACATTTACGGGAATATCCCAAGCATTTACAATAAAGTACGTTGTACACGCAAAGTTCGATATAGAGGGCGTTGTAGAAAAGCCTGATGTCATAGGAGCTGTTTTTGGTCAAACAGAAGGACTTTTTGGACCAGAGCTTGATCTAAGGGAACTCCAGAAAACAGGTCGAATAGGCAGAATAGAAATAGAGCTACATTCAAAAAATGATCGGACTTTCGGATCAATCACCATTCCAACTAGCCTTGATCGAGTAAGTACAGCGCTCATTGCAGCTAGCATAGAGAGTATAAACAGAGTTGGCCCCTGCTCAGCCAAAGTAACACTTGAAAAAGTGGAAGATATCCGGGAAGCAAGGCGAAAAATCATAATTGACAGAGCAAAAGAGATTCTCCACAAATGGAACATTGAATCTATGCCAACAGTGGACGAAGTTTACAAGCAGATCGCTGAAACCATGAAACTTGGCAAAGTCGAAAAATATGGACCTGAAGACCTTCCAGCCGGACCAGGTCTGGCAGGAGCAAAGGAAATAATTCTTGTTGAAGGTCGAGCTGACGTTATAAACCTTATGCGATGCGGAATTACTAATACTGTAGCTCTTGAGGGCGCCAAAGTACCGGAATCGATAAAGAAACTCACAAAGGAAAAGGAATCCACTGCTTTGCTGGACGGAGACAGAGGAGGCGACCTAATTCTGAAAGAACTGCTTCAAGTTACGAGCATACGCTATGTCGCAAGAGCCCCCAGAGGGAAAGAGATTGAAGAATGCAACTGCAAAGAAATCACTGAGGCGCTAGACGCAAAACTACCTACCACCGACCTAAACAAGCCAGCCAAGCGTGAAAAGCCAAAGGTGGAACTGTCAGAGACACTGAGTAAAACGGCCAAAGAACTACTCGGCACACTGGAAGCAGTTCTTTTTAACGAAAAGCTCGAACAAATTGAGCGACTGCCAGTCAGCCAACTAGCTGAAAAACTGCAACAAACAAAAGGCGTAGACACGATTGTATTCGACGGCATAATAACTCAGAGAATCGTCGACATCTGCAGCGAGAAAAACGTAAAGACGATATTGGCATCCCGCGTCTCAGAGACAGTGAAACCCGCGCTCAACGTTGAATTAATTACTTTCCAAGAAGTAATTAAAACATAAAAAACCTAAAGAGCTGAAAAGCTCTTTATCTTTCTTCTCAGGTCACCAAAAAGCATCTTTTCCAGCGAATCGTAACCTTCGAACCACATGTGACCGCTTCGACCTCTCGAAGTGCAAAGAAATGCATTGGCTTACACTTCAAGACCAACTTTCACATTTGCGCAATAAATCCCGTGCAGCAAAATTTGACAAATCAACTATCTTCAAACAAGAAGGAATCACTTGTTTTCTGTTGCAACAAAAAAGCTTTTTCAGTGCACAATGGACACTTCCCTGCCGGATGCCAATTGTAAATGTCAGTTTTCAGGGTACCTCTCTCCCAACATTCACACTGAAGGCACAGAATTAACATCAGCTAGTATTTCTTAAAATTTCAGTTACCTCTGGAAAATCAATGCCCAAAGCTTTGATTTTCTCCTGGGTTGGCACCCCATCGCGATTCCAACCTCTCCGCTTGTACACAGCATCCTTCAGTTTCTCATATTCTTGCTCACGATGTTCCCGCAAGGTCTCAATCTTCTTTCCCGTTGTCATATCTTCGGGGTTGATACCGATTTTCTCTTTTAGCTGCTTATCATATCGTTCGCTTCTACTTTCATATTCCTCGTTTGTTACTGGACCCATTGCCCGATAAGGCAACGTATCGTGTTCCCGTCTTCCATAACCCAAACGCAGGTTGAAGATCCTCTGGAAGTTGTAAACTCTCTCGCTCATAGCTATTGCATCATCAAGGCTTATCCGCGTCCCAGTGGCAGCATGGAAGAAATTCAAATAGTTCTCAACATGGGCCATGAACTTCGCAGGCTCACGTGTTTGCTTGTTTCCCTCAGGCATGACATCATTCCACGGAAGCTTGCACAACCCATTTAATCCAAACCACGTACGCCACATCGGGAACCAATGCAAGTTCTCCGCTTTCTGCTCAAACGTAGGCATCAAATTGTAGACCATGTCAAGAAATATCAGCCACGCCTCATCATGCTGGGCGCCTTTGAGTGCTAGACCGTACCCGCCTTGCTGAGCCAGCGACTCTTTCGTCACGTATTCTGAAAATTCTAATCCTTTGGATTCCATACCAATGTCATTCAGAATGCCAGAGTCTGCATGATATTTCTCAGCAAACATCTTTTTCATCAGCTTTATGCCTTGCCCAACCAACATGCCAAAGCCTTTCCCTCTTGCCATCTGGTGAACAAGTTCAAGCGCAGCTGCCTTGTTGCCGAATTTGAGATCTAGACCACCAGTCACTTCTTTAGTTATCAGACCCAGTTCGAAGCATTCCATCGCAAAAGCAATCGCGGTTCCAATGCTTATGGTGTCCAAGCCATAAAGGTCACAGTAATGGTTCATTTCTATGACGTAATCTGCATTAAAAATGCCGCAGTTGCTTCCAACGCCTGCTATAGTTTCATATTCTGGTCCCGTAACATTTACTAGCTCACCTTTGAATGGCCCTGTTTTTAGTTCAAAATCCTGAACAATATGTGAGCAAGCAAGCGAACAGCCCATCCAACAGCCATCAAACCCCGCGCGGAATTTCTCTCTATAGACCTCCCTCCCCAGTTTTTCTGCTTCTGGATGACTCCCAAATCGGAAGTTGTTTACAGGCAAGAGATCGAAGTTGTTCATTATTGGCACAAGGTGGGTGGTTCCGACTATAGACATTTCGTTCTGTTTTGGATCCAAAGCTCGCAGCTCCTTGTTGTAAGCAGAACCTATTTTTTTCACCAACTCCGCATCAAATGGACCATTAGTCTCAACCGATATTCTCCCAGAGTACTTAATGGCAATCGCCTTGATTCGCTTGTTACGAAGGACTGTTCCTATTCCACCCCGGCCNNAGCGAGTGCTCAGCCCCTGGACCCGAAGCCATAACAGACATGGAGAGAGGTTTGCCTTCGGAATATTCTTCTACCACTGCTTCTGTAACGAAATGAGTCTCCGAAGGCAGCGCTCCAGCTTCAACGATTAAAACTCGGCCTGTGTCTCCATTAACGAGAATAATGACTTCTTGCTTTGCTTTCCCTTGTATTTCAAGCGCGTCCCAACCTGAAAATTTCAGATAAGGACCAAAATAGCCGCCGACATTGGAGTCAACAACAGAGCCTGTCAAAGGCGAAATTGAAACTGCAATAGTCTTTCCACCACCCGGGTAAACTGGAAAACCACCTAAAGGTCCAGCAGCTAGGCAAATCTCGTTTTCAGGGCTGTCCCAAGTCACAATTCGGTCTTTGGGGAGAGCATTCCAAAGCAGCCATAGGTTGAAGCCTCGTCCACCAGTGAAAGTCTGTTTCATGCTTTCAGAAACCGGCTTGGCTTCAATTTTGAGGTTTGAGAGGTCCACATAAAGCGTCCGATTGCTGTACCCTCTTTCCAGTTTTCTTGCCTCATACTCAAAGTGTGCNNAAGCTGCAAGAGGAGAACGAGCAGCTATTTTCGCACATGCCAGTTGCCAACAATGACGTACTTCGTTGTTGTTAGGTGCTGAACGCTCATGGGTCCTCGAGCATGGAATTTCTGAGTGCTTATGCCGATTTCTGCTCCCAGACCAAACTGGTTCCCGTCAGTAAATCGCGTTGAGGCGTTCCAGTAGACGGCGGCTGAGTCCACTTCCCTCATGAATCTCTGAGCTTTTTGAAAATTTGATGTAAGTATTGAATCCGAGTGTTTGCTGCTATATTTGTTAATGTGGGCAATCGCTTCATCGATGTCCCCGACTACCTTTATCGCGATTATCAAGTCCAGGTACTCCATGTACCAGTCTTCCTCAGTTGCCATTTTTGCGTCAGGAATTATGCTCAGAGTCTCTTGGTCACCTATCACTCGAACCCCTTGTTTTCTAAGTGCCTCAGCTGCTTCTGGCAGAAATTCTTTGGCAACATTACGGTTAACTAGTAGCTTCTCTGCAGCGTTGCATGCTCCAGGTCTCTGTACCTTTGCGTTTACGATTAAAGGTATTGCTTTTTTCAAGTCAGCGTCTTCTTCAACGTAAATGTGACAGTTGCCCGTTCCTGTCTCAATAACTGGAATTGTTGCTTTTTCAATCACATTCTTGATGAGATCTGCGCCACCTCTGGGAATCAGAACATCAACATATTGACGCATCTGCATTAGCTCTTCTGCGGCGGCTCGTTCAGTTGAGCTTACAACTTGGACAGAGTCTTTGGGCACTTCGGTGCCTGATAGTGACTCTCTGAGAATTTGGCCAATTTTGAGATTCGAATGTATTGCATCTGAACCTCCTCTGAGAATAACGGCGTTGCTTGATTTTAGACAGATGCCTGCAGCATCTGATGTAACGTCTGGTCTGGACTCGTATATTATTCCGACGACGCCGAGAGGCACCCGAAGTTGGGCGATAATCAAACCATTAGGTCGCGTCCATGTTTTGACAATTTCCCCTACAGGATCCTGAAGTTCAGAGACTTCACGCAGGCTATGTGCCATCGTTTCAATCTTGCTTTTGTCCAAGGATAGTCTTTCGAGAAGGGCTATCTTCATTCCTTTGTCTTTCGCCGTTTTGACATCTCTCTCGTTTGCCGCGAGTATCGCATCAATATTAGCTTCAAGCGCTTCAGCCATCGCGCATAGAGCTCTATTTTTGGTCGAAGTAGAGAGTCTAGCCAGTTCAACTGATGCAGCTTTTGCTCTTCTGCAGATTTCAGGTATCATTTTTTCCCTCACCTACAAGGTGAATATTTTTGTGCTCCAATACCTCTTTCGACGTTGGGGTTCCAAGTTTAGTTTTAATCTCAGTATCTCTCAACCCTTTAATTATGTTTAGCTCGTCACTTCCATAGCTCGGATTTCCTCTTGCGAACTCGACGCCATTTTCGTCAATTATCGAAACAACGTCGCTTGCCTTGAATTGACCAACAACTTTAGTCACGCCAACAGGAAGCAGGCTGGAGCCTTTGAAAATGGCTTCCTTGGCGCCACTGTTGACATGTATTTGCCCCTTAACAGCAGCACCATACGCTATCCACCGTTTTACTGCAGGCATTTTCGGCTGCGCCTTAAAGTATGTGCCGATTGGCTTTCCGGCAAGAATATCTGTTATTACGTTTTCTTTCCGGCTGTTAGCAACTAATACTGGAATACCACATGATGTGGCGATCTCTGCAGCTTTGATCTTGCTTCGAATCCCACCCCTTCCTAACCGTCCCTTTCCTTCCAGCGAGTTTTTCATTTCGCATGTGATACAGTCAACAGTTTTTAATAGTTCTGCCTTTGGGTCTTGTGGATCTCGTGTGTATAAGCCATCAACATCTGAGAGTATTATTACTAAGTCTGCACGCATAGCATTGGCCACAAGAACCGACAGAATGTCGTTGTCACTGAAGTTCACTCTATAACCTTCTGTTACAGGCTTTAGTTCATCCACTGAAGTCACATCGTTTTCATTGATTATAGGCACGACATGCAGTTTCAAAAGCATCTCTAGAACATTGCATGTGTGAACGTAGGAAGTTCGATTTGAGAGATCCTCTGCTGTGAGCAGAATCTGGGCGACCTTAATTTCATGTCTCTTGAATTGTTCGCGGTATTTCGCCATAAGAACGCTTTGCCCTGCAGCGGCTGCAGCTTGTTGAAACACCAAATCGTTTGGTTTAGGAGGTATGCCGAGTTCTGCTATTCCGGCTGCAACGGCTCCAGATGTAACAAGAATAACTCTTTCTCCTCCCTCGACTGCAGCAGCAATCTGACCGGAGAGTCTTTTCATCTCTTCTTCGTCTATTTTTCCATCATTTGTGGTTATTCCACTCGTTCCAACCTTCACCACTACTAATCTCGAAGTCATCCCAAGCCTTCCCTTTCGCAGCTCTCATGAAGCCAATTCGTTTTGCACATATGACCATCCAGCTTAAAAAGAATCCTGAGGCGGTTCCAGTTATGCAAACAAGCTGAGAAAGCGAAACTGAAAAATCTAGAACGCGGCAAAGACTCAATTCAACTCTTTACTTTGACTAAGGTTAATTACGAGTCGAATAGTTAATAGTGCCTTGGCGTTTCAGTTGAAGATTATTGAGAAAAACCTCCACAAAGGGTATATCAAACTAATTCCAGAGTCAGCTGATGATTTTTGGCACTTGTACAATATTATTCAGAAGGGCGATGAAGTTTATGCCTACAGTTCACGCGTCATTAAGACTGATCAAGAATACTCGCGACCCAAGAGTGGGGAGAGGGTCTCAGCATTCATGGGCGTCAAAGTGGAAGATGCAAGCTGGGACAAATTTCTTGGAAAGCTGAGAGTGCACGGAATTATCTGTGAAGCCCCAGACATAATTCCGCCAGGTGCCCACCACACTCTCAGCATTTCGTTGCTCCAACCATTAACGATTGTCAAGGAAGAATGGCCCAGACATAGCCTTGATAGGCTAAAACGCGCAAGTGAAAATGAAAAATCTATTCTCATCATCGCGATTGATGATGAAGGATTCGCTATTGGTGAAACGAGACAGTATGGTGTAGATATCAAAATTGAAGAGAGAATTAAGCTTCCGGGAAAATTGGAGGCTGAAAAGAGAGGCAAAGCTACAACGGAATATTTTAGTAGGGCAATGAGGAGTCTGCAGCAACTGTGGCGGCAGCGGGAAACCTCAATTGTGATTGTTGGTGTTGGTTTTGTCAAGAATGAATTCGCGTCATATTTACAGGAATCAGACAGAACAATTGCCGACTCAGTTGTAGATGTAAAAAGCATAAACAATGGCGGGACAGCAGGAATCTACGAAGCCTTGCGTTCAGGTGTGCTACTTCGGGCAGCAAAGCAACTGCGAATTGTTGAAGAAACTGAAATTATTGAAGAGGTAATGAAGCGTTTAGGAAAGGGCGAAGCTACAATAACATACGGACTGGAAAATGTTGGCAGCGCTGTGAGATTAGGGGCCATTGAAACCCTCGTACTAACCGATGAATTGCTCAGAGAATCCGACGCGGCTGCGCGAATTGAGCTTGAGCAGCTAATGAAGGAAACAGAGAAAAAGAATGGCAAAATAGTTATAATCAGTGCTGAGCACGAAGCGGGTTTCAAACTCGCAGGTTTGGGCGGAATGGTCGCATTGCTCCGGTTTCCCTTGCACTACTGAGGTAATCTCAGACAGAATGTCTTTAAGGGTACAAGGCACAACGAATATTGTTTAAATTCATGTAGCATGTAACCACCTAAAAGAACACTTCCAAAGTAGTGCGTGAGATCTTGAAAAGGTTTCCACCAGATGAATATGCGCTTCCGTTCTTCAAAGAAGAAGGATTCCAGAGAAAGCTTTGCCCAAATTGTGGCGAATACTATTGGACGCAAAACAAAGAACAAGAAACATGTGGAGAATCCACATCCGAAGAATGCTCCAATTATTCATTCATTGGCAATCCACCAACGACAAGGAAATATGGCCTCCCAGAGATGCGTGAGGCTTTTCTTTCCTTTTTCGAGAAACACGGGCATTCACGCATAAAGCCTTATCCTGTTGTGGCAAGATGGCGAAATGACATTTACCTGACGCACGCAAGCATAATTGACTTTCAGCCGTACGTCACGGAAGGAATCTCACCGGCGCCTGCAAATCCACTGGTTATCGCTCAACCTTGCATTCGTCTAGTGGACATTTCAAACACTGGTCCAACTTTCGGCAGGCATTTGACAATTTTTGAGATGGGAGGGCACCATGCTTTCAACTATCCCGACAAGGAAGTTTACTGGAAAGATCAAACTGCACGTTTCCATCACGAATTTGTTACGGATATATTAGGCGTAAAATCTGAAGAAGTTACCTACAAAGAGGACGTCTGGGTAGGCGGAGGAAACGCAGGACCTGACGTTGAATGTATAATCGGCGGTTTAGAAGTAGGGACCCTCGTATTTATGCAATACAAGGTTGTTGGAGATGAATTTGTAAAACTGCCGATTCGAACTGTTGACACGGGATATGGGTTGGATAGATTTGCCTGGTTGTCCCAAGGCGCTCCAAGCTGTTTCCACGCAATTTATGGCAATTTACTAGACAAGGTTTTCAGGATGACTGGGCTAACACAGATAGACAAAAACCTCCTATGCAAAGTTGCGAAATACTCGGGTCTGGTAACAATAGACAAAACCGCAAACCGTTTGGATGCTCGAAAACGAGTTGCAAAGCTTGTAGGATTAGATTTCAACGAACTGGACAACTACCTTGCCCCCATTGAGAATGTCTTTGCCATTGTAGATCACACTAAATGCTTGAGTTTCATGCTCTCCGAGGGGATTGTGCCTTCGAATATACATGAGGGCTATTTAGCGAGACTGCTTTTCCGTAGAGTCTATCGCTTGTTACTTAGTCTAAACTTGAAACCTGAACAACTCTTTGACATAATAGATCTTCAAGTCAAACAATGGTCACCGGACTTTCCGCACATCAAATCCATGCAGAATGAAATCCTGGAGATGCTAAAAGTTGAAAAGGACAAGTTTGATGAAACATTGGAACGGGGGGAAGGCTTAGTCAAACGGATGGCTAGCGAACTGAAAGACAAAGGCGAGATAACACTTTCCGATTCCAAACTCTCGGAACTTTATGATTCACATGGTCTCCCGCCTGAGATCGTAAAACAAGTTGCAGAGGATGCTAAGATAGAAGTCAAAATTCCTGAAGATTTCTATGCCCTAGTCGCCAAACGGCATATGCAAGCAAATAAACCCAGCGAAGAAGAGGAGTCAAAAGTGGAAGCGAATTTGGAGTCAGCAATCAAAGGGCTTCCAGAAACGGATAAGATGTTCTATGAGGATGCTTATGCGAAGGATTTTGACGCCATTGTCCTCAAGATCATCTCTAATAAGTATGTTGTCTTGGACAAGACTTGTTTCTATCCTGAGGGTGGTGGGCAACCTGCCGACCACGGAGCACTGGAGTTTCGCGGGATCAAAGCTAGAGTTGTAGACGTGCAGAAAATTGGAAACGTTATTGTTCACAAAATCGATGGTGAATTGCCATCAGAAGGAGAAAAGGCAAGAGGCGTTATTGACTGGACAAAACGCTATTCCTTAATGAAGGCTCACACTGCCACTCACCTAATTAATGGTGCGGCGAGACGAGTTTTGGGTGAACATGTCTGGCAGCATGGAACGCAGAAAGGTCCAGAGGTTTCGCGGCTTGACGTCTCGCATTACAAAAGGCTGACGCCAGAACAGGTGAACATGATTGAAACCTTGGCAAATGAGGCAATCGAAGCTAATATGAAAGTTGAGATTGCTTGGATGCCTAGAAACGAAGCAGAAGCAAATTACGGATTCAGACTCTATCAGGGTGGAGCGGTTCCAGGAAAGGAGATACGTGTTGTCAAAACCGGAGACTGGGACGTGGAAGCTTGCGCTGGAACGCATTTGAGAAATAGCGGTGAAGTGGGGTTTGTCAAAATTGTTTACACTGAACGCATTCAGGACGGTGTTGAGAGATTGGGCTATTCGATCGGTTTGCAAGCTCTGAAAGCTGTTCAAAACGAGGAGCGAATATTGCGTCGTGTCTCCGAATCTCTGAATGCTCCTGTCGAGAAATTGGACATGACTGCTGAAAAACTGGTCAAGGAACTTAAGGAAGCTAATATGGAAAAAAGGAAGCTTACCAAAGAGTTAGCCACAAAGGAGACCTCCGAAGTTGCAGGGCAAAAATCAGCTACCCTGGTGAAAATTGATGGAATTAGGCTCGCGAAGCGCGATTTTGAGGAGTCACTTGATCTAGAACGATGGGTTCAGACGGCAAGTGAAATGATAAAGCATGATGCTCGACTCGTGGTTTTGTTCTATGGATCTGATAGAAAAAACGCTCGAATACTGATAATGGCAGGTAGCGAAGCGTTGAAAAGAGGAGTCAACGCTGGGAAGATCGTCAAAGAAGTCTCACCGCTAATAGGCGGAGGAGGAGGAGGAAGACAAAATTTCGCGCAAGGTGGCGGGACTCAAACCAGCAGAATAANNTCTGAGCAATCGGTTGTTTTTCCCACTCTAATTTCACTTGGTTAATAATCGGAGACTGGGCCTCTTTCTCGGAGAGATCCCCAGCCACGTTATCCAGTTCATACTTCACAAGATTTTCAATTTCGTTAGGTCGCAGCGGCACGTTCCTCGCTGCCTGATAGGTTCTCAACGCACGCAGACCAAATTTGACGAGCAGATTCTGCAGCTGCATCCTAAGCTCTAATAGCTCTACTTGACTTTCTTTCATCTTAGCGTCAAAATTTGCCTGATCCCATTGTTTCTTGTCTTCAGACATTGGTTCTACCTTCTTTTCTTGGTCTACTATAACGTTGCATATTGCATTATATCTCTTTCTTAGAGACCGCAAAAAGCTCGGTCCTCTATTACAGTGGAGGTTTTATGGTTCCCTTTTTTGCCAAACTAAGTTTGGTCCAATGTTCGAACTCGTTTGACGGAGGGTCAGTAGCATAGAGTTCCCTGCGATTTGACTCGAGAAAAGTGTTATCGTCACCTGCAAATTCAGCCGCAGTAAATATTTCATGACCAACTTCGGCAGCAGCTTCAAAAGCCAACTTCATTCTCTCCTTCCAAGAACCTTCCCTTAACACATGATGCTCAAGTATCGTTGTGGGAACGAGTTTTACAATACGCTCTAGGTTTCTGATTGCCTCCTCCAGAAGTTGCTCATCAACCTTCAAGTTGCTCAAGTACAAAGGAGGACCACCGATCAACAAAAGCTCAGGATTTATCTTCTTAATCAATTCAACTGTGCACTGCGACATCGGTCCCTGCACATCAGGGGCAAACAAAAAGACTTCTTCCCCACACTCAACTTCGGCCATCGTCACCCAACCCAAAGAAGCATCGTCAGGACCATGTGTAACTGGTTCGGAGAAGCTTAGCACCGTGTCCTTTCCAAAGTTAAACTTCATACCGTCAGCACTCTGTAGCTTTCGCGCGAATTTTCCTCCTGTTTTTGCGAAAAGCCAAGCTCGTCGCCTTTGGCTAGAATTTATGCAGCTACGAGGATTCTTTGCGAGTACTAACTTGTCTTGATAGATTTGCCGCGCAGTTTCAATAGCTTCCGTCCAGTTGACAAGCCAATCCTCATATGATGGCGTGTGATGATCATAGTGATAATGGCTAACGGTCACGACCTCGACTCTATCTGCGGCGCTAGCAATCCGTTTTCGCAAGCGCTCTATTGCGCTAAATTCACTCGGGTGTGGGAGCAGACCGAATCGATTCGGAGATAGCGACATTCCGGCATCAAAGAGAAATCGGGCGTCTGGGGTTTCAACTAGAGTGCACATAGAACGAACCCCAAGACTCTCCGCAGCTAGAGGTCTCACTATAATCTTGTTTAGCATTGTTTTTGCCATTCCTTGAAGTTACAGGTGACAAGGGACCAATGCAAGAAGCATCTGGCACCAACGCCCATTGGACTAGCCGAGGGTAAAAACCTTGCGCAATATTCCTCGTCCAGTTCAGGTATACCTTAAAGTTTTAAAGTAGCCCAGAGAAGTGTCGTGTGGCGGGCGATGACGACTCTGGCCCCTAAGACGCATAGGATGATTTGGATCTTGAGTACGTACGGATAAAAAGGATTATCTTTATATGATTTATCCGCCAAGAGCCCGCCACTTCTGCAGGAAATAATAGCAAAAGTTGAATGTCAGGGCGGTCTCCCTTTTTGTTCAGGTTTTTGCTCTCAGTTTCTTTTCGGAAATCCTCTAGGTTTATTGCTTTTCCGCGCAGTTCGTTGACACCCTCTAGAAGCGCGTCTTCACCTGTTATTAGCGTGATACCCGTTTTTATTGCGGTCAATTCTGTTAGCGCGTCTAGCCTGTTTCCGCGATCACACGGTTTTTTATTTTCAAGTAGCTCCAGAATTCTGTCAAGGGCATGTTTATGCCATTCAGATTCATCCCAGTTAGATGTATCCTATAATGATTATTCGGTTTTGATTTTAGCCTGAT